>CAZVFG010000017.1:0-7531 GCA_964626125.1 uncultured Methanoregula sp. | reverse complement strand
GGCAACACCGAAACGCTGCTCGACAAATTTCTTGAAGGGGCACAGGAGGCGGGCGCAACGGTTGAGAAAGTGGTGCTGAAAGATCTCCATTATTCTCCGTGCCGGGGCTGCAATGCCTGCCACAAAACCGGGGACTGCATCGTTCAGGATGACGCGATTGGGCTGTACGGGAAGATCATGGCGGCGGACTGCATTGCTGTCGCATCACCGATCTATACGATGGGGATCACTGCCGAACTCAAGGGATTCATTGACCGGGGGCAGTACCTCTGGGCCCGGAAGTTCGTCTTAAAAACGGTGTATTTCACGAATGAACACGTCAAACAGCACAAAGGTATTTTCGTTTCAACAGCCGGGCTTGGATGGGACAGGGTATTTGACGGGGCATTCCCGGTCATCACGGCCTTGTTCAACAGCGTTGGGTTTGAATATTATGACAATATCATCGCAAATGATATGGACCAGTACGGTGGTATCCGGCAGCACCCGACTGCCCTTTCCGACGCATACGAAAAGGGGCATAAAGTAGTAAAAGTACTGGCACGTCTCAAAAAATTCCCCTTAATTGCACTCAAAGGATCAGCCGCCATTCCGGAAAAATAGAATGAATGAAAGTATTTTACAATAACTGAGGGTAGTATGAGAGGAGCAACGTCCCGAATGCTGCAGCGATCAGCACCGCAAAGACGCCCTTGTTCCATGCAAGTACCTTTCTCCCGTCAAGGACGCTGACCGGGAGCATGTTGAACGCAGCAATCATCGCATTGACCTGCAGCCCCATCATCCCGATGAGAGAGGCAAGACTTCCAAAAACCGGTGGGGAGATGCCGCCGTAAACCCAGAGACCTGCGAACGGTAAGCAGAGCAGGAGGTTTGTGACCGGGCCCGCGGCAGAGATCTTCCCGTTCTGCTCGCGGCTGAGCCCTCCCCCGAACCGGTTATTGGCATAAATCACAGTTGCGCCGGGCGCAGCAAAGACCACCCCGACCAGTGCAGCGAGTGCGACAGCAACGAGCAGCATCGTGTTGTCCTTGTGGAACTCCGCCCAGTACCCGTACCTCATGGCGGTAAATTTGTGCGCCATCTCGTGAGCGACAAACCCGATCCCCACCGTCACCAGAGAGATCCCGATGAAAAGGAGTGCGATAAGAGGGTCAACCCTGCCCGCATCCCTGATGAAGATGATGGCAAACGCCAAGGATATGGCACCCCATGCAATAACCAGGTCAAAGCGTTCCTGCCGCGATATCCGTTCGAGCATAACAATTCCGCAATTACATGGAAGTCTCTGCCATTAGTCCTTTGGGTAGAGTACCACCACTCATCAGGTTTATACCACCCACGGGATCAATACACTCCTATGATGATTGATAACGTAAGAAAAGAGATTGACCGGGTTGACTCCGAAATCGTGCGTCTCATCGCACGAAGACAGGAACTGGCGGGAAAGATCGCAAAGATCAAGATCAGCGAAGGTCTCCCTGTTCACGACGAACCCCGTACCCAGGAGGTGTTTGAGGCGGTGTTCAACCGTGCGGTAGAATGTAAGATTGACCCGGTCTCCGTCCAGAAAATATTTGAGACCCTTGTTGCCATGAGTGAAGAGCGCCAGCGGGAGTGTTCCGGGGAGGGAAACCTTCCATAATGCAGGATATGCCCAACTAATACAATTTGGATTTGCCCTTTTTTTTATATCCAGCCCGAAAGCATTACCATGCCGATTGCTATCATGGCAAGCCCGATGCCAAGTCTCAGGAGCCGGCGGTTCTCCAGCCTCCACGAGTTCACGGTCTCCGGCGCCAGACCAAAGGCAACGACCAGCAGGATCGCGATCAACGGTAACACAAAGATGAAGTTGTACAGGAGCAGGTACGGGAGCCCCTCGTTAAAGGTGAGCGTTTTGCTCATCATCCCGAGGATGGCAAGATAAATCCCGCCGGTGCAGGGCAGCTCGAAAATGCCGACGAGGATGCCAAGAATGAATGCTCCGGGCAGGGATGCATTGCGGATGTACCGTTCGATCACCTCTTTTTTCGACGCAGGGATCGCGAGGATGAACCCTTCGTTCTTCCGGATCACGTCAATGACATTGACCAGCCCCAGGATGATTGCCATAACTGCAGCTGCAAGAAACAGGACTGCTGAAAAACCCGACTGCTGGACAACAGTAAAGAGCCCGATACCGGAAAGCAGGTAAAATAAAAAGACCGCAGAGATATAAGCACTGCCAACGGCAAGTACCCGCCGGCGGCTCTCCAGCGTGATGATCGACAGCAGCAGGAAGACCAGCACGGCAAATGCACAGGGATTGACACTATCAATCAAAGCACAGGTGATGACAAGGGGGAGCGTAAAACTTGTGACCGATGCGGGGCAGTCATTCCCGGTAACGGCAGGTGTCGGGGCGGGCGTGACAGGTGCAGGGTGCTGCAGAAGCTGAAGGATAATCAGCTCCGCATTGTCCCGTATCTGGATCTCCCCGATAAGCGCACGATCGCCAATAAACAGAGTCGGGACACCGGCAGCCTTAATGCCATACGTTTGCTGGAAACGGGAAAAGAGGTTCTGGTTGGTAGCGTTATGATACACCTCCATCTGGAGAAGATTAAGATTGGGATATTTACTGGTGAGTGCCACGAGGTAGGGTTTGACGTTTGCACAATGGACACAGCCGTCACCATAGAAATAATATGCCGTGATCGCCGGTGCCGGACCGGAAGAAGGGGAGACAAAGGCCTCTTCCTGCGGGGAGAGGCTGGGGGACACACTGACAGATCCCGCCGCCAGGTACACCGCACCGAGCAGGGCGAGCATGATGACAACTGCAGGAATGATGAGCCGGTTTTTCTCCATGGTATCCGCAGATTCTATGGTAATGGATCGCGTTCAGGTAAAAATTATTTGACGGTGATCATCGTGCCAACTCCATCCCGGGTGAAGAGCTCAAGGAGGAGGTTGTGCTCCACGTTGCCGTTGATGATGTGGGCGAACGTTACTCCGTTCTCGACCGCATTGATGACCGATGTCACTTTCGGGACCATGCCTTCGCCAATTGAGCCGGACTTCAGCAGGCGGTTTGCCTGTTCGACCGTGAGCTTCCGGTATACCGTTGTCCGTGTCGCATCCATGACGCCGTCAACATCGGTCATGTTGATCAGCTTGTATGCTTTCAGTGCAACGGCGATATCCCCGGAAGCGGTATCCGCATTGATGTTCAGGCTTCCCCCGGATCGGTCAATGGCGATCGGGGCAATGACCGGGATATAGTTGTTGCCAAGCAGGGTCATGAGGATCGCGGGGTCAACCCATTCGATCTCACCGACATGACCAAGGTCGACCTCCTGCTCCACCTCCCCGATCCTGACTTTCTGCGGATCCATCTTGCGGGCAATGATCAGGTTGCCATCATTCCCTGAAAGCCCGATACCCCGTGCTCCGCATTTTGCGATGAGCGAAACGATCCCGTTGTTGATCTTTCCCACAAGCACCATCTGTGCGATCTCGAGGGTCTCCGCATCAGTCACACGCAGGCCCCCGACAAAGACGGATTCCTTGCCCATCTGCTTCATTTTTTCCGTGATCTCCGGTCCGCCGCCATGCACCAGTACGACCTGGATCCCCACGTAGTGCAGGAGCACCGCGTCCCGGATCGCATTCTCGAGTACCACCGGATCGACCATCGCGTGCCCCCCGAGTTTTATCACAATCGTCCTGCCATGGAACTGCTGGATATAGGGCAGCGCCTCCATGAGCACGTCCTCATGTTTCATGTTGTGTACCTCCCGTTGATCTCCACATATTTTTCGGTCAGATCGCATCCCCATGCGGTTGCCTTTTCTGTTCCTGCGGCAAGGTCGAGTTCGAAGATGACCTTCCTGCCGTGCATCGCGGCTTTCGCTTTTGGTAAGTCTGCGACAATCTCCCCCTTTTTCACCAGAGGGTGGCGGGCAGTGCCATCACCGATCCAGAGAGAGACCCGATCCGGGTCGAATGCAACCCCTGACCGGCCGGCAGCAGCAACCACTCTTCCCCAGTTCGGGTCCTCACCATACACTGCGGTCTTGACAAGCGGCGACCCGATCACGGTGCGGGCGACATCCGCTGCCGCTTCTTCGGTTGGTGCCTCCCTGACCGTGACCTCAAGCAGCTTCGTCGCCCCCTCGCCATCAGCCGCGATCTGCTGCGCCAGTGACCGGCAACAGTCCTCAAGCGCTGCACAGAATTCCTGGAACTTCACCTTCCCCGCCTCGCCCGTTGCCGTGCAGAGCGCAATGTCGTTGGTACTGGTGTCCCCGTCCACCACCACGCGGTTGAATGAGCGCCGGGTCGCCTGCCGGAGCGCCTGAAAAAGCTGCTCCTGACCCAGTGCTGCATCCGTATAGAGAAACGCAAGCATTGTCCCCATGTTCGGGGCGATCATCCCGCTGCCTTTGGTGATGCCGCCCACCGAAAAGCTCCCGGTATCAACCAGCGCATGCTTGGGAAACGTGTCGGTTGTCATGATTGCCTGTACAGCGGCGGTCTCGGCAGATTCGCTGTGTTCAAGACCCTTCGCGACATTTTGGCACTGGCGCCTGATCAGGGGGAGATCAAGGTACCGCCCGATCACACCGGTGCTCGCGACACCGACGGAGTCCGGCTCGATATCAAGCGTTTCGGCTGCGATCATGCACATCTTTTTTGCATCGGCATAGCCCCGTGTTCCGGTATACGCGTTTGCGCACCCGCTGTTTGCAATTACCGCCTCCAGCTTCCCCTTTTTTATGCGTTCCCGCATGAGTTCAACCGGGGCTGCCCTGACAAGGTTTCCGGTAAAAACTCCCGCTGCGGTGCCGCTGGCCCGGATGAGCGCGAGCCCGAATTTCCCTTCCTTCATGCCGCCTGCCGTTACTCCCTCCACCCCGCAGATGCTTTGGTATGTCACGGGGAATCACCCTCATTTTTGCTGTCGTATGACATTCCCACACCCTGCACGATGTCCGCCCGCGTAACGATCCCGACCAGCTGTTCTCCCCGAATCACCGGCAGTCGTGCAATGCCTTCTTTCAGCATCAGCGATGCAGCCGCTTCGATATCCATATCCTCGGTCGCGGTGACGACGCGGTGCGTCATGACTTTTTTTACCGGCATATCACCGATGTTCTGCAGCGCATGTTTGGTCTTTTCCCAGTTGATGAACTCCCGGATCGGGATCTCGATGACCTCGAGTGGTGACGGCAGCCAGAGGTCATCAGAGATCCGGCCGGTTTCTAGCTGCGCGATGACATCAGACTCCGTAAGCATTCCCACAAGCCTGGTTCCCTCCAGTACCGGGAGACCACCGATATGATGTTTCCTGAGCAGGGCGACTGCATCGCGGAGCGGCATGCCACTCGTACAGGTTATGGGATCCCTTGTCATGATATCTTGTACCTGCATCACAACCACCTAGGGCAGCACACCGGCATGGACAAGGCCGTCGGTTTCGGCAAACCCGCACATCAGGTTCATATTCTGGATTGCCTGGCCGCTCGCACCCTTCACAAGGTTATCGATTGCAGAGACTGCGACCACGCGAAGTCCTTCTGACTCCACCATGATGTCGCAGAAGTTGCTCCCCCGCACCGCGGCAAGCGATGGCTTCTGGTAGCGGACGAAATATTCGCTCCGGTAGTACTCGCGGTAGATCCGTTCCACTTCCGCATTCTCCATGGGTTCGTTCAGGAGGATATGGGCGGTGGTGAGGATGCCCCGGTTCACCGGAACAAGATGCGGTGTGAAGTAGCATTTTGCCTTTGAGCCAAGGAATTCAAGCTCCTGCTTCATCTCTGCGAGGTGGCGGTGGCTTGTCCACTTGTAGGGCCCGACATTATCGCCCACATTGGGGTAATGGGTTGTCGCCGAGGGATTGTCTCCCGCCCCGCTCACCCCGGTCTTGGAGTCAAAGATTACGGTATGTGCGTGGCGGGCGAGAGGTGCTGCCGCAAGGGTGGCACCCGTGGGGAAGCACCCGGGATTTGCCACAAACTGTGCATTGACAACCTCCTTTCTGTGCAGTTCGGGGATCCCGTACGGGGCGGGAAAATAATCGGTATGGGTGACACCATACACCTTCTCATAGATCTCTTTTTTCAACCGGTAATCCGCACTGAGATCCACCACCCGGATTCCACGGGAGAGCAGCTTCCCTGCATAGGTCATCGCCGCAGTGTGCGGGACGGCAAGGAACGCTACATCGGCATTGATCGCATCGGGACCCGGGTTCTCAAATCCGAGATCCGTAAACCCTTTCAGATGGGGATGGACAGAGGTGAGCGGGGTGCCTGCAAGCTTGCGGGACGTTGCACAGGTAACCTCCGCCGATGAGTGGTGGTAGAGGAGCCGGATCAGCTCACCACCAGCATACCCGGACGCTCCGATGATCGCAACTTTCATGCTTCAGTATTTCTTTTTTAAAAAAATTTAATGCTTATTGGCTTTTTTTGGTATTTTTGGTAATTTTCCAAGAAAAGGGGGAAAAACAAAAAATTGTGCAGGATCTGGTGCGCGCATCGGATCAGACCTGTTCCAGTCTCCGCTGATGGAGTGTGTGGAGGCGCTGTGCAAGCAGCTCGATCCGCTGGCGATCTTCAAGTCCTTCAAGAAGATCTGGAGGCAGTGCGTCCATGCCTTTGCAGGCGCCAAGGTACGCGCCACAGATGAGGGCAATCGTGTCGGTATTGCCACCGACATTTGCGGCAACGGTGAGGAGGTCGGGGGGGTGATGATACCGGTTGATCAGGAAGAACGCGAGCGGGAGTGTCTGGTAGATCGAGACGTCGTGCCCGATTTTAAGGACGGCAGTTTCGGCGTCTGCACCCTCCCGCTCAAGCATGAGGGCGTTGCGGATCCTCCCCCCCAGAATATCATCCTCAACCGATGCCTTGCGCTCCGCCAGCTGGATGGCATCGGCACTCCCGTTGAGTGCATAATAGATCAGAACGGCAAGTGTTGAGACGGCAGCGTGGGCTGCTTCATGCGTGTGGGTGACATTAGAGGCACGGACGGCACGTTCAACCCCTTCAGAAATTCCGGGATATGCAAGTGCAAACGGTATAGCAATGGAGAGGCAGCCGGCAGTCGTTGACTTGACACCGCTGATCGTGGGTTCATCGCGGATCATGTGTTCGCAGGCAGCAGAGATTGAGCCGTCCGGGAACCTGAAGCCCCCGCGGGTATAGAGCTCCCTGAGCGCAACGGCATACCGCTCCTCGTTGAATTTTCCATCAGCAAGAAGGGTACCCACCAGGATCATAAGCTGCGTGTCATCCGTATATTGCCCCGGTTGCAGCTTCGCATTGGGGTGCCTTTTATACGCACGGCGGTACCCGTACCGCATCTTCTGCAGGTTTGGCGACGTGCTCTCGTTGGGCATACCGAGCGCATCGCCAATTGCCGCCCCCAGCATGCAGCCCTTGAACCGGTCAAGCATTGATCTAGTTTTTATAAAACCGATAGATAAGGATTCGTATCTTTTATCCTCTGAAAAAATGCGGGTCCTCCTGTCTTTCAT
>CAZVFG010000016.1:0-25156 GCA_964626125.1 uncultured Methanoregula sp. | reverse complement strand
TACTTTCTCACGCAATATCAACCGGAGGGACCGCGGGACACGCGGTTGTCCTCATGGATGATCTGGTGCAGTCCAAAAAAACAGGCCACCATTTTATGTAGATTGTCGCCCCATCCGTACACGCCAATGAACTGGATTCTTCTCCTGCTCTTTCTCGTCATCATTTACGCCGTGGTGGCATACTATATCAAATCGAAAAAATTATTTCCGGATCATGTCATCTTCTACGGTCCGATCATGGCAATCAAGACAAGCCGCGTCGGTTTTTTTGACCGGTTCGGGACTATCCGCATGTTCCTGCGGTTGTATGGCACATTCGGGGTTCTCATGGTCGTGCTCGTCTCGGTATTCATCACGGCGATGCTGGTCATCTCTGTCAGGTACACGCTGATCCTGCAACCGGAACCGACCGGTATCTATAAACCGCAGAATATCCTGCTGCTTCCCGGCATCAATGAGTACGTCCCGTCCACCATCGCAGTCTGGCTCGCGTTTATCATCACGATCACGGTTCACGAGTTCGGTCACGGCTTTCTCTGTCGGGTTGAAAACATCACCGTGAAAGGCATGGGAGTCCTTCTCGCTGTGATCCCGATTGGTTTTTTTGTGGAACCCGATGAGGAAGAACTGGAAAAGACCAAGGGAATGCCCAAGGCGCGGATGTTCGGAGCCGGAATCACCAACAACCTTGTGGTGGGTTTTTCCTGTTTTGTCCTGCTCATCCTTCTCATTGGCATCGCAGTCCCGACCACTGCGCCGGTCATTCACGGGATCTATAAGGACTATCCTGCATACCAGGCGGGTGTCCCGCAGGGATCTGTGGTGAAAATGGTCAACGGGGTCCCGGTGACCACGAGGGATGAAGTCGCAGGTATCCTGAACACAAAGAAGCCCGGGGAGTATGTAACGCTGCAGGTCGAGAAGGATGCGGTCATCTCGGATTACACGTTTTCGCTTGAATCATGGCCGGGGGATCCCAGCCGGCCAAGCGGGTTCATGGGTGTACAGTATTACGATGGAGCATTGATTAAGCAGGCAATCGGGAGCATGCTCTCGCCGTCGGGGATTCTCCAGTTCCTGATCATCCCCTTCGATACTTCGGCGAACGCCCAGTTCCTGCGGATCCTTGCATTCGATTCACCGGACGAACAATATTACCACGTACCATTCGCCGGTTACTGGGGTGTCGTGCATCTGTTCTTCTGGTGTGGCTGGATCAACATCAACGTGGGGATCTTCAATGCAATCCCCATGATCCCACTGGACGGTGGCTATATCCTCAAGGAGGGGGTGGACCGGCTTCTGGACCGGCGCGGGCTGTTAAAATATGCGCCCCACATCGTCAGCACCGTCAGTTATGTCATGCTCTTCATGCTCATGTCGCTGATCCTGTTGCCGTATCTGTTGCATATGTGAAAGGACCGGTCCATTCTCTGCTGCCACAAGTACGTCCATCAGCGGAGAATAGGTGACGCTTTCCTGTTATCGTCTGCCACCCATTGCCGTCTTTGCGACCGAATAGAGGTCGGGTTCCACCCGCTTTAACCGGTTTGCAACCAATGATAAAGGGACCGGGACGATACGGGATCTCTGCAATGCCAGTAAAAGACCTTTGCGCATGCCAACCGGGCCAGACGCCACATATTCACCATTACCCTTCGATGAAAATACGGCGGTGGATGATCCGCCAGCACAGGATCAGCTGGGCGAGATCCCCGGCGGTCACGTATGACCGGTTTTTAAACATTGAGATCGGGTGGACACGCGTCTGTTGCTCAATACTCTGCTCGAGCTTTTTTACCACATGTTCGCTTAATTCGCCATCCATGATCAGCTCCCCCATCTTCTGGCCGTCATGCTCACTGGTACCGAACTTTAGTGAGAAATTCCTCTGGGAAATTGAAAGGATGGAGTACAGGTCCAGCGAGAGATCGATATTTTCGATGCTATGCTTCATCCTGCTCTGGGAGAGGGTGATCCTGTAGACATTCCGCTCACGCCCGAGATGTCTGCCATACTCGGAGTAATCGATGCCGATAACAGCTTCGGCAAATTCCTTCTGGGGTAATATGTAGTTCTGGTAATCGGGTTCCCTTTCAGTAATCTCTTGCAGCACCTGTTCGCGTGAGTACCCCCGTTTCCCCGTGTCCCGCCATATCTTCCAGTCACACTTGACTTCCTTTATTGGGTCCACGAAGAGTGAAAAATCGAGACAGTTGCGAAGGGCAGGGGTGAATAATGGATGGAGCCCTTCGAGGATCAGGATCTTTTTTGGACGAAAAATTACCGGAGGGTCAAACGTTCCGTTCCTGTGGTTGTAGACCGGTTTTTCAACAGGGACACCGCGCTTGAGCAATGAGAGGTCCTTTTCGAGTCGGTCGAACCGGTTTGCCCGGGGATCGAGCGCCGTCACGCCCTGTTCCTTACGACTGGCCCTGTCGAAGCTGTGGTAATCGTCCAGCGTGATGGTTGAAACCAAGTCATCGCCAAAGATGCTCCGGACACCCTGGGTAAACGTGGTCTTACCCGATCCGCTGTCGCCGGCGACCCCTATTGTGAAGATGTACGGGGAGGCGGCGATGGTGTCCTTGAAATTGGGATGATGCATTAATGATCCTGTAATGCTTGTTTTTCCATATCAATAGAAAACCGTTTCAGCATTTTCCTTTTTTTTATCGATATTTAATTAGGTATTCACTGAGCTAAAAAGAATTAAGGTCAGGTTGGCGGCACCGGTTCATCTTTTGTTTTATCCACCGAAAGCCTGCGCTTGCTTGTGTCTTTTAATTCCTCTTCAGAGACATGTGGTACAGCATCCTGTATCTCTTTTAAGATTGCATCCACTGCCTCCTGCTTCGGGATGTCCCCGAGAATGCTCTCGTCCATCACCGGGCGTCCGGCAACATCTTCTTCAGTCTCTTCCATTATCCCAAGAAACCTGGCGCCCTGGCGGATCAGTTGTGACACTTCGAACGGGAAGATGATCTTTGTGGACTGGCCGTTTGCCATTGCTTTTAATGCGTCCAACGAGAGGACCGTGATTGCCCGTTTGTCAAGGGGTGCCGCACCGACCGACAGGATCCGGAGCCCCTGCGCCTCCCCCTGCGCCTGCAGGATCCGGGAGAGCCGCTCGCCCTCTGCACGGAGCACCTTACTCTGCCGCTCACCCTCCGCTTCGAGGATCATGCTCTGCCGCAGGCCCTCAGCTTTAAGAATTGCAGAGCGCTTCTCACCATCGGCACGCAGGATTGCCGCCCGCCTCGCACGTTCTGCAGCGGTCTGTTCAGTCATCGCATTCTTGACCGCTTCGACGGGATCGACCTCCTTGATCTCCACACGCTCGACCTTGACCCCCCACTGGTCGGTCTCGCGGTCAAGGATGTCGCGGAGTTTTGTATTGATAATATCCCGGTTGTACAGGACCTCGTCGAGCTCCATGTCGCCGATGATCCCACGGAGGCTCGTCTGTGCGAGTGCGACCGTTGCCAGCCTGTAGTTGGAGACCTCGAAGAACGCCTTCTCAGGGTCGATCACCCGCACGTAGACAATCGCATCCACGTTGGTCGGTGAGTTGTCCTTGGTGATCACTTCCTGCGATGGGACGTCCATCACCTGCGTGCGCAAATCGAGTTTTATCACTTCGCTGACGAACGGCACGATCCAGCGGAAGCCGGGGTTCAATCGTCCGACATATTTCCCGAGCCGTATCTGCAGCCCCTGTTCGTATGGCTGGACGATCACGACACCCTTTGCAAAGATGGCGACGATAACCAGGATCAGGAATATGGTAATTAATGTCTCGATGAATGGCATTTACGCAACCTCCTCCACCACAATATGCACCCCTTCGGAGTTGACGACCCGTACTTTTTTCCCCGCGGGAATCCTAGCGCCGGTGGAGTGGGCGCTCCAGTCAGCGCTGCTGACGGATACCTTACCGTTCAGCGAATCTGCATCAACCTCTTTTATCACGACCCCTTCACGCCCGATCAGCGAGTCGCGGCTGATCGTCGTCGGGCTTTCGTTGGGGGTTATTTTGCTGTATACCCAGACCGTCAAGCCCCCTGCAATGATTGCGGCCGTGACACCGACAATCGCGCCCCACCCGGAGTTGTAAATATCGATGCCGAGCAGGACCATGATGCCAAGGACGATCATCACGGTCGCCGGTACAGCGGCAAAAAAGCCAGGGTTGTGTACTTCGACAAGGAGGAGCACGGCGCCAAAGACGATGAGCAGCCAGCCAAGCGCTATCCCATCAAGCGGTACCATGATCACTGGTCGATGTCTCGTGTAAAAAGGGTATGGGATACCAGCATTCCGGTGACAATTCAGTCACTTGCGATTACAATCTGAGCCAAAGGTGAGGAGGAGAAGATCAACGGTGTTACTTACGGAACAATGCGATCCTGGACCCGCGGACAGAAGTTGGGATGGAGAAAATCGCTAATATCCGTTTCGTACCATTGCGATTTTTTAATCCGACTCACAGAAGCGCAGAAGATCGCAGTTGTTACATACGCGACCATTCTATCTTCGAGCACCGAATCGGTGGGAGGTCGAGAAGATACGATGTTACAAACGTAACATCGCTATCTTCGAACCGACCGGCACGCCGACATCATCCGCAATGGGCCGGCACTTCACTGCCATCAGGTAGGCCACCGGGGGGAGTCCGTCATACATGGAAAGCGATTCGTAGTTTGCCATCCCCTTTGCGATGATGATTGTGCACCGATCGATCGCATCCGACAGATCGGGAGGCATCTTGTCCCAATCAAGCCCGATCTCTGCTCCGCCACCGGTTGTTGTAAGCCTGTCGACAATGCGATCGAACCCGAGGGCCAGTGCATCGTCCATTGTCGCATCGTTCAGAATGGGGGCTTGCCGGACCGCAAGCGTGATATGGGAACCGCGGGCTTTCAGTTCCTCGACCACGAGCCGGTCGAAAACAATCTCACCGCAATTATCGGTCAGATACACCACGCGGTCTGCGTGGCGGCTCATTGCATCAGTGTCATCAATCGTAAGTCCCTTGGAAAATTCCTGGTCGAAGAACTCGGCAAAGTCGCTGCTAACCGTATGATCCTTCACCCCATAATCGAAGATATTGGCGATCACGCTCGCAAGTACCAGATCCTGAAAGTTGACAAGACGTTTTCTGACATGCCTGCAGACAGCGAGGGCCTGTGCATTTCCTTCTGCTTTGAGGGTTTTGAACGGATCAGGGTTTTTTGATCGCATACAGGCATACCGGTGGATCTGGCTTGCAATCTGGGGGTGCAGGAGACTGGATCCTTTGAATCTGTCAAGGATCTGCTGGCACTCTGCTGTGATCTGTTCTGTGAGATCAGGAGAGGCACCGGCGAGTGAGCACTCAAGTCGCACCCGGGACAAAAGGCAGTGAATGCAGTGATCGGTAAGATTCATGTTTCCCCGTAAAAAAATGATGGGGCCACTGCGATTTGAACGCAGGTCAGAAGACCCCCAGTCTCCTAGGATGGCCAGGCTACCCTATGGCCCCGCTCTCATACTATTCGTGCAGATGGCTTATTTATCTTACCCTAGCAAATAACGCATTTCTCGCATTTCAGGAGGATTTTTGCCATTCATCCCCATAATTGATGTTCTTGAATTCTTCGACCCGCTGGATCAGGTTCTCCAGTTCATTGTCATTGATCTTGATTTTTCCCTCGATAGTATCCAGTTCCCGCAGCAACTGTTTGATCCTCACATACATAATATACATGATGAACTGCTGGAAAAAAATCGCAAGACCGAAGATCACCAGGATATATGCTTCATATGCCACGATCTCACCTGAACACTATGCAACCACGGGAGCAAAAATTCCTGACGGCCGATGGCATATATTATGCCAGACTCATCGATGCTATAATTTATAATTTGTGGGCTGAATAATATTTAATGATATTCTATTCGTATTGTGGGAAAAACTTGGCAGGATGATGAGCATTGCGTGAAAAGCACGGGGAACTACGGTGGAGAAGAGTGATGTGAATATCCTCAAATTTCTCTCGTAGTTCCGATTATTCAGATGAACTTTGGCAATAATCCCCCCAGAACGCCATAAATCAAAAAGATATGTATATAAGGTACCCATAGGAATTATGAATTACCACAGGATGTTGTAATTGGTGCGGATACCATGCTGAAAGACAAAATTTCCGGTTTTATAGAAAAAATTCATGGCGTTGATGGCATAGTTGCATGTGCTGTTGTCTCAAGGGATGGTATTATCGCAGGAAAATTTTTGGACAGGGAACTGAACGAACCTTGGTTTGGCGCACTTACTGCAACCATCTATGCCTCTGCAGAATCCGCGGCAAACATTATCAAAATGCATTCCATGGACTCGGTGACAATCCGCGGGTCGGATGCATCTATTACGGTAATGGGTGCTGGTGACAATTTCCTTATTGCTGCCATTCTATCGAACCGTGCAGATCTGTCAAAAGTGCATGATCAGGTTCTGTCGATTGCAGAAAAGATCGAGGAGGTGATGTGATGTACACGATTCTGGTTGTCGACGATAGCCCGTTCATTGTCGATGTATTTGTCACCATGCTGGAGCGGGGCGGGTACCGCACAGTCGCAGCGTATGGGGGGGAAGAGTGTCTTGAGATCCTCAAGACGGTCACTCCCGACCTTATCCTGCTGGACATCATGATGGAGCCGATGGACGGTTGGGAGACCCTCGAGCGCATCAAAGAGAATCCTTCAACAAAGGAGATACCGGTTCTCATGCTTACGGCAAAGCAGCTCACACCGGCTGAGGCACAGGAGTATGGGATCTACATTGAGGATTATGTGTTAAAACCCATCACCCACCGGGAACTCTATGATGCGATCGAACACGTGCTCAACCGCAGGCAGGCGATCAAATCAGATGTTGATATCGCACACCAGTCCGGGTTTGACAGTCAGGTTATCAGCGAATATGCACGGCTGAGCAAAAGCATCGATGTCAACAAACGGTTATTGAAGATCCTCGAAACAACATATAATATAAATGATGTAAAATTGCGTGTTTCTGATGAAATATCCCGTGCAATAAAAAGTATGGAGACGAATATCAAATTCCAGGAAAGCAGGCTCCAGCAGATAAAGGACGAGCTGTCGGGCACACTGTCAAAGAATGCAACAGGTTGAAATTGTTGCAAAAATATATATTTAACGGACGAAGTAATGGGGTACTGTTGTGTATACTTGATGCAGGATTGTCTGGCCCCTCTCGCATCGCATTCGGTATATCAGAAGATCACAATAGGTGAGGACGGATGAATAAATCCATCATGATTGTTGACGACAGCACGTATATCGTTGACGGGCTTCAGGCGCTTCTCCGGCGCAAGGGTTACCTGCCAATTGCCTCCCATGGCGGCGATGAGTGTCTCTCTCTTCTTGCAACAACAAAACCTGACCTCATCCTCCTTGACATCATGATGGAGCCGATGGACGGCTGGGAGACACTCGAACACATCAAAGAGAGTCCAGTGACAAGAGATATTCCCGTTCTCATGTTCTCGGCAAAGAAGATCACCCCGGATGAGGCAGAGGAGCACAGCCTGAGCATCGACGACTTTGTCTCAAAGCCGGTGAACCCAACCCAGCTCCTCGAATCCATCGAAAGGATCTTTGAAAGGCGCAAGGACGTCGCGATGGAGATACTGGTTGCAAAAGATGCCGGGCTGAATTCACAGATCGTCCAGGAATACTCTGCACTCCGGAAGAATATTGAGGTGGATAAAAACCTGCTCACGGTACTGCGTACCTCCATTGGAATGGAGGTTGCGGGCAAGGAAGTCCACCAGTCCGACCGCACTGCGATTGCGAAACTGGAGGAAAAGATCAGTGCAAGCGAGGCGCGCTTAAAAGAGATTAACGACCAGTTCACGAGCAAGCTCTGAACAGTCAGAAGAGATCAGCTGAAACCAATTCTGGTATTTGAAGAACGTTTATATACTTTTC
Organism: uncultured Methanoregula sp.; assembly: GCA_964626125.1. Lineage (GTDB taxonomy): Archaea > Halobacteriota > Methanomicrobia > Methanomicrobiales > Methanospirillaceae > MVRE01. The sequence continues at coordinate 17,164 of CAZVFG010000016.1, read as the reverse complement.
TTGCATTGTAATAATGCTGTACGTCTTACCTTGGGGGCTCGTAGCTCAGTCCGGTAGAGCGCCTGGCTTTTAACCAGGTGGTCGGGGGTTCAAATCCCTCCGGGCCCGTTGCCACGAACTGAATCGTGGGGTTTTTAAAAGTGATGCATCTGAGAGGAAACATGATCGGGGGGGAGGTCTTTTCATGAGCACCAAACTGAATGTCCTAGAGCACGTAATGGTGCCTGACCATATCATAATGAGTGAGGAGGAAGTCAAAAAGCTGCTTTCTCACTACTCGATAACAACTGAACAATTACCTAAAATTTTCCATGACGATCCTGCAGTAAAAGCAATTGGCGCAAAAGTCGACGACGTCATCCGCATTGTAAGGATCAGCCACACAGCGGGCAGGGCGGAATCGTACCGTCTTGTGATCAGAAGACCGAAGAAATAATTCAGAGTTGATCGTTCTGATTGAAAGAAGTATATTATCACGAGCATATTTTTCACGGGAGCATGTTGCGCGGCACCAGCTTGACTCTTTTAACCATTTCTTAACCCACAACCTCCAGAAGGTCGTGGACGAACAGCGCGTTATCGAGACGGACATCGAGAACCGCGGTAAGAACAATGAGCCGGTATGGGTGGAACTCGGCACGATTGTGGTGAAAAAACCCCTTGTCCGGGAAGCCGACGGGTCTCAGGGCGAACTCTACCCAAGCGAAGCCCGGCTCCGGAACCTCACCTACGCCGCGCCGATTCACTTGGGCCTCACGCTGATCCATGGCAGTGACCGGCAGGAACCCGTCATTACCACGATCGGGCAACTGCCGATTATGGTGGGATCGGTCTCGTGCAACCTCTACGGCATGAACGATGCTGAGCGGATTGTTCACGGGGAGGATGCCTTCGACCCGGGCGGCTATTTTATTGTAAACGGAACCGAGCGCGTGTTGATGACACTTGAGGATTTGGCGTCCAACAAGATCATGACCGAATTCACCGAGCGTTACAATGAACGCATCTACGTCGCAAAGGTATTCTCCCAGTTCCGCGGGTACCGGGCGCTCGTGGTCGTCGAGCGGAATAAGAAGAACCTGCTCGAAGTGTCGTTTCCGTCTGTTGCCGGACACCTGAAGTTTGTTGATCTCATGAGGGCACTTGGGATGACCAACGACCAGGCGGTTGTAAATGCGGTCTCTACCGATGAGGAGATCCTTACGTTCATGATGCAGAATCTTGAGGAAAGCGAGTGTGATTCTGTTGACGGCGGCATCATGTACGTGGGCAAGAAACTGGCACCAAACCAGACCAAGGATTACCAGCGAAAACGGGCTGAGTTTGTTCTTGACAATTACCTCCTGCCCCACCTGAACTACCAGCATGGGACCCTCAAGGAGGGGGACGAGGGGTATCTCGAAGCGATCCTGAGTGAACGCCTGGCAAAGGGTCACTTCCTGGGACGGATGGCAGAAGCCTGTTTTGACCTCGTGCTGGATAAGCGACGGATCGATGACAAGGACCACTACTCCAACAAGCGGCTGAAGCTTGCGGGTGACCTGATGGAGGACCTGTTCCGGATCTCGCTGAACCGCCTGACACGCGACATCAAGTACCAGCTTGAACGGGCGAGCATGCGCCATCGTGACCTGTCAATTGCAACTGCAGTCCGTGCAGATGTGCTGACCGAACGTCTGCTCCACCCGCTCGCGACCGGCAACTGGGTGGGCGGCAGGACCGGTGTTTCCCAGCTGCTCGACAGGGTTGACCACATGAGCGTACTCTCCCACCTGCGCCGGGTCATATCGCCACTGTCGCGTTCCCAGCCGCATTTTGAAGCGCGGGATCTGCACCCGACACAATGGGGCAGAATCTGCCCGAGTGAGACGCCAGAAGGTCCGAACTGTGGCCTTGTAAAAAACTTTGCCCAGATGGTGGAGATCAGCAAGGGGATCGATCATGAGGAAGAAGTCATGCGGATCCTTCATTCCCTTGGCGTTGAGAAAATCCGGGGTGAGGTCCGATGAAGAAGTCGCGGGTGTTTGTTGATGGTGCGCTGATCGGGCTTGCCGAAGATGGGAAAGGGCTTGTCCCGAATATCCGTGCGATGCGCCGGCAGGGAGCCATATCAACTGAAGTGAATGTATCTTACAAGGAGTATAATGGCGATGTAGTAATCCTGACTGATCGGGGCCGGGCCCGCCGCCCACTCATTGTCCTGAAGGACGGAAAACCCCAGTTCAGCGATGAAGATCTGGAGAAGCTTGCACGGCACGAGATCGATTTCGCCCACTTCGTACGGCACGGGATGCTTGAGTTTGTTGATGCCGAAGAGGAAGAAGACCTTTTCATCGCGATGAACCCCGAGGACGTGACACCCGACCACACCCACCTTGAGATCGACCCCTCCCTTATCCTTGGTATCGGTGCCGCGCACGTGCCATTCCCCGAACACAACGCGAGCCCCCGTGTTACCATGGGCGCCGGCATGGTGAAACAGGCGCTCGGTTTTGGCGCTGCAAACATGAAACTGCGGCCCGACACCCGCGGGCATTTACTCCACTACGTGCAAAAACCGCTCACCCACACCCAGACTTCCGAACTGATCGGTTCAGATGACCGCCCGGGAGGGCAGAACTTTGTTGTTGCGATCCTGAGTTATGAGGGGTACAATATTGAGGACGCACTTATCTTCAACAAAGCGTCGATCGACCGCGGGCTCGGGCGCTCGCATTTCTTCCGTACCTACGAAGGAGAAGAACGCCGGTATCCTGGCGGACAGATCGACCGGATCCAGATCCCAGACGAAGATGTGAGCGGCGCCCATGGTTCCGAGGCATATAAAAACCTCGACGAGGATGGGGTCATCAATCCTGAGACCATTGTTGCAGAAAAGGATGTCCTGATCGGCAAGACCTCCCCGCCGCGGTTCCTTGAGGAGCCCACAAGCGACCTCATCACCGTTGAGAAACGTCGTGATACATCAGTAACGATGCGCAGTAACGAACACGGTATCGTTGACACGGTCATTATCACAGAGGGCGAGAACAGCTCCCGACTGGTGAAAGTCCGGACCCGCGACCTCCGTGTGCCGGAAGTTGGAGACAAGTTTGCATCCCGCCACGGGCAGAAGGGGGTCATCGGGCTCATCTCACAGCAGGAAGACATGCCGTTTACCGAAAGCGGCATGGTGCCTGACCTGATCATCAACCCCCATGCAATCCCGAGCCGTATGACGATCGGGCACATGCTCGAGATGATTGGCGGCAAGGTGGGGGCGCTTGAGGGGCGGCGGATCAACGGTACCGCATTTGGCGGTGAGCTGGAGAGCCCGATCCGCCAGTCGCTCAAAAAACTGGGTTTCTCCCATACCGGGCGGGAAGTGATGTATGACGGCATCACCGGAAAACCATTTTCTGCTGACATTTATATCGGCGTGATTTACTACCAGAAGCTGTACCACATGGTTTCGTCAAAGATGCATGCCCGCTCGCGGGGCCCGGTCCAGGTGCTCACCCGTCAGCCAACGGAGGGAAGAGCCCGGGAAGGTGGCCTGCGGTTCGGTGAAATGGAGCGTGATGTCATGATCGGGCATGGTGCCGCAATGGCACTCAAGGAGCGCCTGCTTGACGAATCCGACAAAGTGATGGAGTATGTCTGTGCCCACTGCGGTATGGTTGCGATGCTTGACCGCAAACGAAACATGACCCGCTGTCTTGCCTGTGGCAACGAGACGGATATCTACCCGGTCGAGATGAGTTATGCGTTCAAGCTCCTGCTGGATGAGATGAAGAGCATGGGGATTGCCCCACGGCTGAAACTTGAGGACGTAGTCTAACGAGGTGTGCCATGCCAAGTCCAAAACGAATTGGAAAGATAGAATTTGGTCTGCTCTCTCCAAAAGAGATTCGAGAGATGAGTGTGAGAAAAATTATCTGGGCGGACACCTATGATGATGACGGTTTTCCCTACCCGCAGGGGCTGATGGACCTCAATCTCGGTGTGATCGACCCGGGACTCCGGTGCAAGACCTGTGACCAGAAGGCGAGTGAGTGCCCGGGACACTTCGGGCATATCGAACTCGCAAAACCCGTCGTCCATGTCGGATACACGCGCCTGATCAGAAAGCTCCTCCGGGTATCCTGCCGCGCCTGCGGGAGGATCCTGCTCTCCCCCGATGAGGTGGAGAAGGTTGTCGGTACGGAGGATGACCAGACCGGTGACCAGATCTCAGAAAAGGACGTGAAAAAGGAGCGGATCTGTCCCCACTGCGGGGAACAGCAGCTCAAGATCAATTTTGAAAAACCGACGACGTTCTCTGAGGTGCTCCTCGAGGACGGAAAAAAAGTCGAACATAAACTTACACCGGCGGACATCCGCGCGAGGCTGGAGAAGATCCCTGATACAGACCTGATCTCGCTGGGGATCAACCCGGCAGTCGCCCGTCCCGAGTGGACGATCCTGACGGTGCTCCCGGTCCCGCCGGTCACCATGCGCCCCTCGATTATCCTTGAAAACGGGCAGCGCTCCGAAGATGACCTTACCCATAAGCTGGTGGACATCATCCGCATTAACCAGCGGTTCAAGGAGAACCAGGATGCAGGAGCTCCCCAGCTGATCATCGAGGATCTCTGGGAGCTCCTGCAGTACCATGTAACCACCTATCTTGACAATGAAGTGGCAGGATGCCCCCCGGCACGTCACCGGAGCGGGCGGCCTTTAAAGACCCTCTCCCAGCGCCTGAAAGGCAAGGACGGGCGTTTCCGGGGCTCACTATCAGGCAAGCGTGTGAACTTCTCCTCCCGTACGGTCATCTCCCCCGACCCCAATATCAGCGTCATGGAAGTCGGCGTCCCGCTTGCTGTAGCAAACGAGATGACGATACCGGTCCGGGTCACAACCTACAACATTGAGGAGCTCAAGCAGATTGTCAGAAACGGCCCGAGCCGTCCCACGGTTAATACCCCCTGCGGAGCGAACTATGTGATCCGTCCGGACAACCGCCGCTTACGGCTTGCTGACGGGAACCAGGACACCGTTGCGGACATGATCGAACCCGGCTGGACCGTTGAACGGCAGATCCGTAACGGTGATGTGGTGTTGTTCAACCGGCAGCCCTCACTTCACCGGATGAGTATCATGGCGCACCGTGTCAAGGTCATGGATGGGAGGACGTTCCGTCTCAACCCCGCGGTATGCCCGCCTTATAATGCGGACTTTGACGGGGATGAGATGAACCTCCATATCCCGCAGACCGAGGAAGCGCGGGCGGAGGCGTATATCCTGATCTCTGTGGAGGAAAATATCCTCTCCCCGCGGTTCGGCGGACCGATCATCGGGGGCATCCACGACCATGTGTCGGGAATCTTCATGCTGACGCACGGCGTGCGGCACTTTACCAAAGAAGAAGTCCTCTACCTGGTCAGGTTTACCAGAGTCGAGCACCTCCCTCCCGCAGCAAAAGAAGTGGACGGGGTCGAATTATGGAGCAACAAACAGGTCTTTTCCCACATCCTCCCGCCTGAGCTCAACATGGTCTTCCGTGCAAGTTCCTGCAAAAACTGCGATACCTGTAAAAAGGAGCTCTGCGAACGTGACGCATATGTCAGGATATTTGATGGCAAACTCGAGTCTGGCACCATCGACAAGAAGGCAATCGGTGCATTTGACGGGCAGATCGTGAACCGCATCATCCGCCAGTACGGCATGCGGCATGCGGCGGAGTTCATCGATGACCTGACCAAGCTCTCGATCCGTGCGATTATGCTGGACGGATTTTCATACGGTATCGATGACGCAGACCTCTCAAAGACCGAGTACGGGCAGATTGAGGACGTGCTCACGAACGCGGTACTGGACGTCGATCGCAGGATCAAAATCTACGAGGACGGTCAGCTCGAACCGATGCCCGGGCGAACCGTTGATGAGACACTGGAGATGCAGATCATGCAGGTGCTGGGCAAAGCCCGTGACCAGACCGGTCAGATTGCCGGCAGGCATCTCGGGCTCGGGAACAGTGCCGTGCTCATGGCGGAGAGCGGCGCCCGGGGCTCCATGCTGAACCTCACGCAGATGGCCGGGTGCATCGGGCAGCAGTCGGTGCGCGGTGAACGGATCGTCCGTGGTTACGATGACCGCACACTCCCGCATTTCCGCAAACGGGACCGCGGTGCTGATGCCCACGGGTTCATCAAGCACAGTTACAAAGGAGGGCTTTCCCCCACCGAGTTCTTCTTCCATGCGATCGGTGGGCGTGAAGGCCTTGTGGATACTGCCGTCCGGACATCGCAGAGCGGGTACCTGCAGCGCAGGATGATCAACGCCCTTCAGGATCTCAAGGTCGCCTATGACGGTACTGTGCGGACGACCGGTGGCCGGATCATCCAGTTCCAGTACGGTGAAGACGGGACCGATCCCACCAAGAGTGCCTTCGGTGAACCCGTAGATGTGAAAGGGATCGTGGAGAGTATCCTCAAGGAGGAAGTCTGATGCTTCCAGAAAAATTTGACAAGAAGATTGAAGCGGCGCCACTCCCCCAGAAGACCAAGGACCAGCTGCGTTCATTTCTTGACGGAAAAGAACTCACTGACACGCAGTTCAGGCAGATCTTTGACCGCGTGGTCAGGGAATACCAGTCCACCCGTATCGAGGCATGCGAAGCGGTGGGGATCATTGCAGCACAATCGATTGGGGAACCCGGCACCCAGATGACAATGCGGACGTTCCACTATGCGGGGGTCGCCGAGATTAACGTCACGCTGGGACTGCCGCGGCTCATCGAGATTATGGACGCAAGAAAAGAGCCCAGCACGCCGACAATGACGATTTACCTCGAGCCGGAGCTTGCCAACGACCGTGACCGTGCGCGTGAGGTGAGCTGGCAGATCGAGGCGGCACCCCTTCACGAGTTCGGGGATATCACGACTGACATGGAGAACATGCAGATTGTTGTCCACCTGAACACCAAGGTCTGTGACAAGCGCAAGATCGCTGCAAAAGATGTCATGGAGGCAGCCCCCAACAAGATCACGAACCGGCGCCACTACCGCGACTTCAAACATGAGATCGATGAGGAGAACGCGAAGATCACGTTCATCCCCAAGAACCCGGAGAGTTACCAGAACCTGTTCCAGCTCGCCGAACATGTCAGGGCCGTGATCGTGCAGGGCATCGATGATATTGAGAGGGTCGTGGTCAGAAAGGAAACCGGAGAGTATATCCTTTATACTGAAGGCTCCAACCTAAAAGATGTCTTTGAGGTTGCCGGCGTCGATACCACGCGCACCCGGACCAACAACATCAGCGAAGCCGCCTCGGTGCTTGGCATCGAAGCCGCCCGTAATGCGATCATCTACGAGGCGCTCTCAACGCTTGGCGAACAGGGTATCCTTGTCGATGTCCGTCACATCATGCTCGTTGCGGACATGATGTGCATGGACGGGGAGGTCAAGCAGATCGGCAGACACGGGATCGCCGGTGAGAAGGAAAGTGTGCTCTCGCGTGCCGCGTTCGAGGTGACCGTCAACCACCTGCTCGATGCAGCCGTGGCAAACGAGGTTGATGAACTGAGTGGTGTCACTGAAAACGTCATCGTCGGCCAGCCAATCCAGCTGGGGACGGGTGACGTAAAACTGATTGCAGTAAAACCTGAAAACTAGGAGAATTGCGAATGGATTTTAATGCTTCCTTACGCAGAGCTATAAAAACCGGAAATGTCATTCTTGGTCAGCACAACACGCAGAAAAGTATCAAAGAGGGCAAGGCGCAGATCGTTGTTGTCGCACAGAATTGCCCGGAGAAATTCAGAACCCAGTTGAAAAGTTACCAGAATCTTTTCATCCACACGTTTGAGGGTTCGAGCGTTGCGCTCGGCAAAGCATGCGGTAAGCCGTTTATGGTGAGTACGCTTGCGGTTGTCGATCCTGGAGAGTCAGATATCCTTTCCCTGAAGAGGGCATGACATGCCGGAAGTAAAACTCACCGAAGATTGTATGCGCCTGATCTCACAGTTCGAGAGCCTGACAGGCGCGGGAAGCCGGGACTGTGTCATTGATGAGCGCAACGGAAGACTTATTTTTGTCGTGAACCCGGGCGACATGGGGCTTGCAATCGGCAAAAAGGGTGCGAGCATCAAGAAAGCCTCTGATGTCATGGGAAAGAAGATTGAGGTCGTTGAATACAACAGCAACCCCGAACAGTTCATCAGGAACTGCTTCTTACCTGCCCAGGTCACCTCGATGACGTTTGAAGGTGAATCCGGAGAGCAGACCGTTTCCGTCGAGGTCAGGGACGAGGATCGTGGAATTGCGATCGGCAAAGAAGGCAAGAACATCTTCAAGGCAAAAAAGCTGGCGCAAAGGCAGCATAACATTCTTGATGTTCAGATCCTGCAAAAGCCGATGATGGATGAGCAGGCTGTAAAGTAATTATTTTACAAAACATTTTCTGCCAGATAGCTACCGTCTGTTCAGATTGTTCGCGTCAGTGCGGCGGTTATCGTAATCACCATAATCATGGCAATGCCTGGAATGAAAAGGATCAGAGCCCGGGAATTCTATTCAATCGTGAAAATGAACGGGCCTGGGGGGATTTGAACCCCCGACATCCGGGTTAGAAGCCCGGCGCTCTGTCCAAGCTAAGCCACAAGCCCTGACGCCTATTAGATTCACGCTCGGGAGTAATTAATATGTGTCCTGAGGATCGGTTTTTACCAGTATACCTCCAGGCACAAATCAAATGAAGATTAAATATCATTTTCTGTCGAGGATTTCTTTGATTCTGTCTGCCTTTTGGTGGATTTGCTGTATCTTGGTTTCAGTTTTCTGGATATCAAAATGCGTAATGCCGAACCAGATCGCCGCAAACCCAAACCCGAACATGATCAGATCGAGAACAAGCCTGTTCATATCATTGACATGCGTGGTGACCATATAGACACTATACAGAACCAGACACACCCCGGCAACCGTTATCAAGGGTACAAAAACCCGGGTCGCCGGGCCTGAGTCACCGGCCTTCATTTGTTTCCCCGTCATGGTACGCTCAAATCCTGATACTTAATATTCTGTCCTGAGGCTTTTAAAAAACGTATGATCTTCACCCCGCATGATAACATGACGACTTAAGAGCCTCGACTTCAGTGGGCTGAATGATCCCTTCGTGGTAGACTCCCTTTACGACTGATGTGGCGCAGTATTTCACCTGGACACGGGCGGACATCCGTTCCCGTTCCTCATAGTGCAGGCCATGCACATACTCAACGATCCGCTTCATCGTGATGTTGACCGAGAGCACATATACGCAGATGCCGGGATCACCCGGTGCGAGGTCTTCCATATCGATGGAGGTCATGAAAAGGTGGGTGCCGGGGCCGGGGGTGATATTTGCGACGGTGACAATGTTGTGCGTGCTCTGAAGCTCAAGGGTACGGGGACGCCCATTTTTGATCTCCTTGATGATATCGGGTGAAATGCTGGTTAAGGCTGCACATCTCATGGAGATCACCCGTACATCGGCAGGTCCTTTTTAGGGCCCTGCTCTGCGGACTGCACTTCTTCGGCGAGTTTACCCATGCTCTGTTCGATCTCGACAGCCTGTTCGAGAAGCGGCTGGGTATCGAGCCCGAGGTTATACATCTTGTTGAGTACATCGATGGTTGCCGCAGACGACCGGGGATCGGGTGCGTTTACGGTCTCTCCCAGCAGACCGTACCCGGGGATTCCGCGAATTTTGCACTCGGTGAGAATGCTCGATGCGATTCCCGAGATGCTCCCGATAGGCAGGATCAGGGTGAGGTCTGCAATCCGCGGGAGCGCCTCCATGGTGGTCGCGACCCCGAAAACCCGTTTCTCCGGTTCGTTTGTTATGATACCCGCAATCGTTACGACCTCTTTGGGCTTGAATGGTGCCAACCAGTCTAAAAATCCGTTCGCGATCTCGTAGCAGATCATCGGGTGGATCGGGATGTCGGCGACGACTGCCGCGATCTCATTTTTTGCATATATCCTGACCGGATCATTGATCACTCCTTTGTTCATCATCGCAAGCGGCGGGAAGAACTTGGAGGTCATGGTGCCGATCAGCTCAAACTCCAGCTGGTCGACCATGTACTGGAGCGCGATGCTCCCGACAAGTCCGCTCCCTGGAAAGCCCACGAGAACAGAGGTGCTTTCCTTAACAAGGGGTTTAGAAAATATTTTCAGGTCGGGTACCCCCGGTGATGAAGAAGGTTGATTTTTACCCGGATCATTTGGAGATTTGTCGGTCAATTGCTGAGGCAGTCCCATAGCTATCACTAGGTTAACATAGACCATCCACCTAAAAAAGTATTATGCAGGAATATCCGGTTAAACGCGGTTTAACAAAAGACCTTGGCACACGGATCGTTGAAGAGCTCAGGAACTGTTTCGGTGTTGAACCGATCCAATCAGGCGCGATGTACCGGATCAGTTTTGGAGCTTTAACAAGGCTTGACGTGAAGGCAGGTGCTGGCAGTAAGACGGTCATTATTGATACTGAGTCCAACATGAACGTGAATGATGAGGTGATTATTGACACCAACAAACGGTTCAGGAAATATCTCGATGCGGTGACCGGGTTCTCGACAAAGGAACGGGTGAAGCGGGCAAAGAGCGGCGCAGAGGAGTAAAAAATTTATTCGATCACAATCGCCGGCTTGAATGGCAGCGCAGTTGCCGCCTTGGGGTGGTGGTAACTTTCGGCATCGGTGATGTGGACGGGGACGCCAAACTCTTTTTCAAGGAATGATGCTGCCTGTTCAAAGACCGCACGTTCATTGACACCATCAGATGCGATCAGTTCAACAATATGGGGGGGCAGGCGGTGGATCAGGTTGGTGCACTGCTTTGCCGCATCCGTTGCTTCCTTGCCGCGTCTGCGCATGAGATCGTCTTTCATGATCTCGCGGATTGCGAGGATCTTCTCCGGTGCATGGGCGATGGTGGTGAATATGTCATGTTTCCATGCCGGGGCCAGAGAGATCGTGATCGATTTGGGCGTAATCTGGATCAGTTTTTTGATCGACTCGAGATCCTCCACCGTCCGCAGGAGCAGCTCTTCTGCCAGCTCGATACGGCGGTTCTTTTGTTTTTGATCAACAACCGGCCAGTCGGCAAATGACACAAGCCCCTGCCCGCCAATGCCCTGCCACAATTTCTCGCAGGTGAACGGGATGAACGGGGTGAGCAGTCGTATCCACGCAGAACAGAGTGAGCGAAGCATCCTGCTGCCATCGCTGCCATCAGGAAGCCGTCGCCGGTACCATTTCAGGTCGTTCTCGATCGAAAAGAACGACTCCTGCAACGCCTGCCGTGTCTGGAAGTTCTCGAGGGATATAGTAGTCTTTTCGATGTGGTCCTGCAGCCGGCTCATCAGCCAGACATCGATGTCTTTTGGTTCACCTCCGGCATCCTTCATCTCGCGGATGGCATTGTAAAACCGTTCGATCTGCTTTTTTACCGGAATGACCAGTTCGTTTCTCCAGTCAAAGTCCTGCCATGGCTCAGCGCTTCCCATGAGGAACATCCGTACGGTATCAGCACCGAACTCCTTCACCGCGTCCTCGAGCAAAAAGACATTGCCCTTGGAGGATGACATCTTCGCGCCGTTTAACAGGCCCATGCCAAAGACCACCATTCCCTGCGGGAGGTGCTTTTTTTCAAAGATAGCGACATGGTGGAAGATCTGGAAGGTGAGGTGGTTGGAGATCAGGTCCTTTGCAGAGAACCGGAAGTTATAGGGGTACCAGTACAGAAACTCCTTTCGCATAGCGTCGAGTTTCACCCTCTCAGGGAGGCTTTTTGACTCTTTACCAAGGAAAATATAATCGAATACTTCCGAATTGAGAGTTTCAGGTGCCATCTCTTTGATCAGGTGTGCGATGGTGTAGTACGCCATGTACACGGTCGAATCTGAGAGCGGCTCGATAAGCTGTGCGGTATCCCATGGGAAGCGGGTCCCAAGACCAACCCGACGGGTGCATGCCCAGTCCTTGAGCCAGTCAACCGTCCGGTCGAATTCTATACGGACTTCGGTTGGGACGAGTGCCATATCCTTTAACTGGTCCGATACCTGCGCCTTCCATGCAGGGTCGCTGTACTTGAGGAACCACTGGTCATGCAGGATCTTCACCTTCACCCGGTTACCACAGCGGCAGACGACGGGGCGGGTATCAAATTCATACATCACCATCGAACCATACTGTTCGGTCATGAGCGCTGCAACATCGTCACGGGCGATCCTCACCGGCTTTCCGCCGTACTTGTCGAAGAGTTTCCCTTTCGCAAACTCCGATGAGTAAATCTCCTGCGTGAGCGCATCCATACGGGAATCGAGCTGGTTTGTGATGCCCGCCCTCTCGACAGCATCCTGTGCCGGTACCTCACCGTACCCCTCCGCCCTGATCAGCGGAACCGGTCTGATATGGGTATATCTTCCCTGCCGCTGGAGGTCACGCAAGGCAATATAATCAAAGGGAGCATGGGCGGGGACACTCATCACCATACCTGATGCCATGTCCGGGTCGACAAAATCCGCCGGCAGGATCGGGATCTCGCCGCAGAGTGGGTGGGAGACCTTTTTGTCGATTAAGGTTTTGCCCGGGATCTCTTTTTCGATAGTGACCGTGTGATCCTGCAACGTGAGTTTTTCTGCTGCCTCCCTGCTGATCACCCATGGTTTGCCATCGATAAACGCCCTGACGTAGGTCACATCAGGGTTTACCCAGAGATTGGTCACACCATAAATGGTCTCAGGGCGAAGCGTTGCGGTCGGGATGACCGCATCACCGAATCTGAACATGACAAGCGTGAATTTGATCACTTCTGCCTTGTCCCCTTCCAGGAGGTCGTGATCTCCTACCGGATTATCGTCAAAGGTGCAATACCGGACGGGATGCGCCCCCTTCATTACATACCCTGCATCGTACAGGTGCTTCCACTGCCACTCAATGAATTTTGAATATGTCGGGTCGACCGTGGTAAACCGGCGACGCCAGTCAATGGATAGACCGCAGGCTGTCATTACACGCTGGTATTCATTGGAAAAGTGTCTGACAATTGTCAGCGGATCGACAAACTTTTCAAGAACAGCGGGCGGCACCTTGTAAAGATCCCGATACAGCCTGATGGTTTTTTCATCCCCTCGGGCGATCCTCTTTGAAATCCCGATGACCGGTGCACCGGTCACGTGGAATGCCATCGGATAGAGAACCTGCCGCCCACGCATCCGCCAGAACCTTGCGATCACATCGGGAACGATATATGTTCTTCCGTGTCCGACATGCATGGCACCGCTCGGGTACGGGTAAGCGACGTTCAGGTAAAATTTTTCTTTCACCGATGGATCCGGTTCAAATGCGCATTTCCACCGCTCGTGTGCCTGCTGTTCAAATGCACTCAGATCAAAATCGGTCAACTCATAACACCATTCCAAAAAAAATTGTATGACCGGTTACACCGGCCGCAGTTTTATGACCTCACCTGCGGTATAGCGACGGATCATTTCCTGTGCAATGCTCGAATTCTTGGCAAGATGAATCTCGCCGTTCTCGTTCACCGTTGCGGTAAAGAGGTATTCCTTGCCTGAAAAGACGTCCACGATCTTTCCATTATAGTCAGGGGCGACAATCGTCAGTTGTTTTTTATCGATATGGATCTTCACCCCTCCGCCGAGATTGAACTCCTCCTCGTCCTTTCTCTGTTTCTCAAATTCGCTCCTTGGTTTGATATCGATCCCGATCCCGATCTTGTTAACGATTGCTGATATGTTCTTGCCCCCTTTCCCGATTGCTGCCGGAACGTCCTGATCATCGATATAAACGACTGCCTTGGTGTCGCTGATCATCTGCACGTCAACCTCGCCATCGGTGTAGCGCCCGATTTCCCGCTGGATCTCTTTTTCCGAGAGCTTCCAGCCGGTGCGTTTGTCAGTCTCCTCTCGTAGTGCCGGTGCAGGAGTCCGGATCTGTGGTAAAGCCGGGGTGGCAGATACAGAAGAAACCGATCGGGTCAGCGATGGAACGGGTATCGGCTTCTGTTCAGCGGTCCGAATCACCGGCATGATGATGGTCTCGCCATCATAACGGAAGACATCATAGGCGATCTCACCTGACTCATAATCAGTAACCGTTGTGACGGGGCGGATGTGCATCTCGTTTGCCATCCCTTCAGGTACCTTGAGGGTGAACCCGACATCATAGATCCTTGTGATCACGCCCTCTTTCACAAAAATGATGGTGTTGATGATCTGTGAAAGCACGCCGTAGTCCACCCGGTCGGTAAACCGCTTGAGTGCGTCGCGGACGTCGGTCGCATGGACCACACCGACCATTCCCATGCCGGCGAGCCGCATGTCGGCAAAGGTCCTGAAGTCCTCGTTCTTGCGCAGCTCGTCAAAGATAACAAAGTCGGGACGGACGAGCATGAGCACATCAGCGGTATTCTGCATGCTCCCGTCAAGCATCGTGTACTGGGTAATCTGGTCGGGAACCTGCAGTTCCCGTGGGGCTTCCATGGTCTTGACAACAAATCCGCTGTCAGAAAGATGTGTTGCGACGCTCTGGGCAAGCGTGGTCTTGCCGGACCCCGGTGCTCCCGCAATGATCAGGCCGCGCTTATCTCCTGACAGCCGCTTTTTGATGATGTCTGCCTTTGAATAATCGGTGAGTTTGACATCGACGATCGGGCGTACTGCGGTGATCTCCATGCCATCGGAAAAAGGGCGCCGTGCGATCGCGATCCGCATCGACCCGATCTGCACCACGGTGATGCCCCGCTTCTCGACTTCGATGAACCCATCGGGATGCCGCTTTGCCCGCTCGAGGATCTCCTGGGCAAGCGCCTTCAGTTCATACTCGGTTATCGGCTGTTCTCGGATCCTGACAAGGTTCATCGAACTGATTGTACCCTTCTTTGCGGCAGGGCAGACCCGCTCTTTTAAGTAAACGGCCATCGTATGTTCGTCAAAGAACTGGTCAATTCCCAGCGGGACAAAGTCAGTTAACTGGGGCTTGAGATAGGTGACGTTCAGCCCTTTTGCCCTTGCCACCTCAGCCTGCACACTGTCGCTTGTAATAAACTGGGCTGCGTTCTCGATTGCGATGTTGCGGATCATGGCATCGATCTCCCCGCCGCTTGCCAGTTTCACCTGTTCGAGGGTGGGGCGTGCTCCGGAGAACCTGAGCTCGATCACCTTCTCTTCAGCAAGCCTGCAGAGTGCCTGCAGCTCATTGAGCCCTGAAAATCCGATCTCTCTCCCCTGATTTGCCTGTGCTTCAAGTTCTGCAACAACTGCTTCAGGGACGATTATTGTTGTTCCTTTATAATCCCCGGTTTTTATCATCGAGGTGATTCGTCCGTCGATCAGGACGCTGGTATCCGGTACCATTTTCATAAAAAGTTCGCTCCTGTATTGCTATTCCTCTGGTATTGGTCACTATTCTATTCCTCTCGTTCAACGATCCACTATCGCTGATACGGTACTGGTATGTGCTGCAGACATTTATATAAATACGGGGGAACGGTTTGTTTTGCCCATCTGTTATGGGTACTCCGAATGGGCATCCTGCCAGCTGTTTTTCGCGCCTCACCGTTCTATTAAAAATGCAATATTTAATATAAGCATAATCTGATAGTTCATCAGATAATTACCATGGCGGAAAAAAAGGCCGGCTTTCTGACAAAACCGCAGCGGGAGTATCTCAGACTCCCCCCAAAACAACGACGGAAAACCCATTCCGCGAACGACAGAAACCAGATTGATGACGCGATCCGCGAGCAGGCCAACTCTGCGCTCGATGACCTCCTGCTGATCGCACAGGGATATGATGAGGAAGGGTTGCAGACGATCTTTTCAAAAGACAACATTGAGATGATGGTTGGCACCCTTATGCAGAGGATCGGCCTTGATGATGCAGAGGGTAATCAGCATTATTATGAGATCTTCCTCAACGCGATTGAACAGTGCATCCATCAGAAATACCGGGAACAGAACCGGTTTTTCAAGCTCGAATCAACCCATTATCCCGTTATGCCCCACAAACCGGCATATCGCGATATTAAAGAATATTTGAAAAAATAGTCATACTGGTATGCTCAATAATTTTGATTTTCCCATCATTTCTCTCTGATATCACATGAAGATTCTGGGTGGCATCAAAGACCATATCCCTGTTATCCGGCAATTAAGGCAGTTGTATCTGTTACAAATGTGTAATATCCTCATGAAAAAATGATTCAGATATCCGTTTTTTCAGCCCTGCTGTCCAGCAACAGGTAAAGTGCCGCGATAACCAGAATATAGCCGGATGTCCGAACGGTGATCAGAGCGGTTTCCCAACAGGATGCAAGGTCCAGGAGGGTATAGATAGGGGAAATCGCAAAAAGCCCGAACCCAATACCAATGAGCAGGGCGTTCATCTGACCTTTCTGCAGGTAAATGAGAACCCCGAGGATAACGATGATCACGCAGAGCACCGTATTCAGGACTGACACGAGATCAGGGACAAATACCATATCAGGACTCCTTGAGTATCATGGACATACGTAGAAAAAAGAAGTATTTAAAAAATTACATGCACCCTTGTGTGCTGCAGACAGAGACATTCTCAAAGTTATATCCTCTTGTCTGGATACAACAGAAGGGGAGGACGACCGGCTTTTAAAAAAGCCAGGTGATTTATTTTTGCCCCGGTCTGGTTTTATAGATCCTGTCGGGATCAAATGCCTTTTTTAAAACAACGGTGCCATCAAGCGTGCGGTAGAAGCAGCTCGGGTAGCCGGTGTGGCATGCAGCACCGGTCTGTTCCACCTCATAGACAAGGGAGTCCTCGTCACAGTCCACGAGGATCCGAGCGACCCGCTGGAAATGCCCGCTCTCCTCCCCCTTCTTCCAGATTTTATTCCGGCTCCGGCTGTAGTAGTGGGCAAACCCGGTTATGCGTGTGAGCTCGACCGCTTCTTCATTGGCATACGCAACCATCAGTACATCGCGGTTTTTTTTATCCTGAACAACAACCGGGATCAAGCCATTACGAAATTGCAGCGGAATCATTTCAGACACCCACAACCATCTTCATGATTACAAAGAGAAAGTCGCCAAATATAATTGCGCTGATCAGGCCAGCGGTAATCGGGATGATGAACGGGACGCCATATGATATCCA
>CAZVFG010000015.1:0-26647 GCA_964626125.1 uncultured Methanoregula sp. | reverse complement strand
TCGATCATCTGGGCCTCGAGATCGCCGCGCCGGCGCTTCTCGTCCTGTGCATCGAACCGTTCCTTCTGGTCGACCGGGTCGTTGAGTTCGGAGAAGCCGTTGGCGATCTCCATGCCGTGGATGAAGAGCTCGAAGCGCTCGGCGAACCCCTCCTTGGTGCGGTGCTTCTTTGCAAGCGGCGAGTTCTCGATGGGGAAGTCGTAGATGAACGTCGGCTGGATGAGTTTGTCCTCGACCATCTGCTCAAAGAACAGTACCAGGAACTCCCGCTGGCTCTTTGGCTTCTCCCAGTCGTCGAGCTTGCGCTCCTGCGCAAGCCTGCGGAGATCTTCGACGCTGTGCGCAAGGATATCGATACCGGCATACTCTTTTACCGCATCGGTCATGGAGAATTTCTTCCAGGGCGCTACAAAACTGATCCTGGTGTCGGCGAACATGATGTCAAGGCTGCCGCGGATCTCCCAGACGAGGCTGGTGATGAAATTCTCGGTGAGCGCCATCATGTCATTAAAATCATGGTACGCCCAGTAGATCTCCACCATCGAGAATTCCGGGTTGTGGCTGGTGTCGACATCCTCGTTGCGGAAGTTCCGCGCCACCTCAAAGACCTTCTCGAAGCCGCCGACGACCAGCCGCTTGAGGTAGAGTTCCGGCGCAATCCGGAGGAAGAGTGTCTGGTCAAGGAAGTTGTGGTACGAAGTGAACGGGCGGGCATTCGCTCCGCCATAGACCGGCTGGAGGATCGGGGTTTCGAATTCAAGGAACCCCCGCTCATCGAGGTAGCGGCGGATCAGGGCGAGCACCCGGCTCCGGACACGGAACGTCTCCCGGCTCTCCTCGTTGACGATCAGGTCAAGGTAGCGCTGGCGGTACCGCTTCTCGACGTCTTTTAACCCGTGGAACTTCTCCGGGAGCGGGCAGACTGATTTGCACAGGATAGTGAATGCGTCCACCCAGATCGTGATCTCGCCGAGCTTGGTCCGGAAGACGTGCCCCTCCACGCCAATAAAATCGCCCCGCTCGATGAACTCATTGAAGAGATCAAACTGCCCTTCGGGGAGCTCGGTCTTTTTGATGTAGAGCTGGATCCGACCGCTCTCGTCCCCGAGGTCGGCAAAGAGCGTCTTGCCGTGGTTGCGGATGACAAAGAGCCGCCCGGCTGTCGCCACCCGTTCCGTGCTCTTCTCGTGGGTTATATTACCAAATTTTTCACGGATCTCGGCAATCGTCTGCCGGCGGTCAAAGCAGTGCGGGTAGGCAGCGATGCCTTTTTCTTTGAGCGCTCTGGCTTTTTCGAGCCGTGTGTCATCGAATGCAAGGGGGGGTGGCGGTTCGGGCATGCGGGATCAACTCGGTATGGTCGGTATCCTGTCAATGGGAATATTCTGCGTGAACGGATGTATCCGTACTCTTTTTTGTGTGCTGCGTAATAATACCTGCAGGACTTCAAACCGAAACGGTGGCCGCAGGTTCCTGACAGCCAAGCGTCACGATCCCGATGGGTTTGTTGCGGATCCAGGGCCCGGGAGAATGGCGTCCTACGGTTATTGGACATCCCGCTTCTTCAGCATCGCGGATGCGTACTTCAGGAGCCCGTAGACCCCGTCGGTGGACGGGTGCACCTCGAGGAACTCCTCGAAGTCATGGGCAGTATACCCTTCCTTCATCAGGAACGCAAGGTATCCCGCGATCAGCCCCCCGCCGGGCCCGGCAGCGCAGATCCCGGCAATCCTGCCGCTCCCCGGATCTACCATCACCTTGGCAAGCCCGGTGTTTCCCGCAGGCACGTCCCAGAAGGTGCCGGGCCCTGCCGGTCCCGGGATCGCGATTGTGGCAGCGCCGTCTGTTCCTGTTGTACAGAAGGCGAGTTCGTGGTCGAGGTTGATGGACTGGGGGATGAACCGGTAGTCCATCGCACGGTCGATCCCGAGGATGTTGTCGGCGGCGACCGTCCCCTGGAGCCGAGCCACCGGTGTCAGGTACGGCGGCCCGGTGACGTCGCCGGCGGCATAGACGCCCGGCACGCTGGTACGCATGTGGTCATCGACAATCACTTCGCCGAGAGATCCCTTCGTTACCCCTTCGATCGCCTCGGACCGCGGCACGAGCCCGGTGGCAATCAGCACGGCATCAGTGGGGATGGTCTCCTCTTTTCCACGATCCCCAACCCTGACCCCGCTGACCTGCGAGCATCCTTCAAGGGAGAGGACAGGCGTGTTTTCGATGATCTCCACACCTTTGAGTTCTTTGATCGCAAGCGTACGCAGGTGCTTATCAAGGGACTTGAGGAATATGCTCCGGCTGATCAGGGTGACCTCGCACCCAAACGCGCTGAAGATGTACGCAAACTCTGCCCCCATCACCCCCCCGCCGATAATGGCAAGGCGCCGGGGGAGGTGCCTGAGTGCGGGAAGCGTGTCTGGCGTGAAGACCCCGTTCAGGCTGACCCCTTCGATCTTCGGGACGTTCGGGCGGGAACCCGTCGCTGCGATCACCGCCTCGCTCTCCACCGGTTCGTCCGCGATGAACGCCTGCCTGCCCGAGAGCCTGCCGTGTTTCCCGTACACGATTCCAACGCCGGCATCTTTCGTCTCCTTGTCAAGGATACCGGCGATCTTCTGCTGGATCGCCTGCATCTCTTTTTGCAGGGCAGGAAACTCAAGTGCCGGGGCTGATGCGGTGATGCCAAGGTTCCGGAACACGCGTGCCTGACGGAGGAACCGGGCGGCGTCATTGAGGGCGCAGACCGGCATGCACCCGGAGTGGAGGCACTGCCCCCCAATCTGTGCAGATTCAACGAGTGTTACATCTTTTCCCGCAGATGCCAGACGGATCGCCGCGATCCTCCCCGCAGGTCCTCCCCCGAGAACAATGATCATAAAAAACGATTGATCTGGTTAGAAGTCTGCCTTTTCAGAAGACTTCAACACCCTCGTCCATCGGTTCGGACAGAAGTTCGCCGGTAAACGCGTTCACTTCGATGATCTTCTTGCCGCGGATCTGCCAGACCGGGACATAGACCTGTTTTGCATCCACCTTGATATTCTTCCGGTCGGGCCGCAGGATCTTCTCTTCGTAAAAGATCGCATCACCTTTCTCCTGCTTGATGCGCACCTTCTGCGTGAGGCGCTCGATCAGTTCGCTGACGATCCTTTCTGATGCCTCCTCTTTTGCGATATGCGGGTCGGCGACCTCTGCGCCTGCGGGAATCTCGTCCTCCACAATCTGTTTTCCGTCCAGCTCGATCTTTATGCCATTGATTGCGTTAATCGCACCCCAGCCATCGGCGTCAAACGGGATGCGCCGGTCTTTGTATACCTGCTCGCCCGTGCTGGTATAATGGAAGAGATGGTATGGTATGAACCGGAGCTTTGCTGCCCCCTGAATACCGGCGGTACGGATTGCTGCCTGCTCCGTAATTTTAACCGGGAGGTGGGGGAGGGTGATGCCGGATCTCTCCTGCGGTGCCGCTGCAGCTGCCCCTGGTACGGCGGCTTTCTTCGCCCGGGTAGCGGTGAGATCCAGTGCAAGTTCGCGGTCAAGAATATCGGCAAGCACTGCTTCACCTGCATACCGGACAAATTCATCCACCCCCCAGTGGACGCAGTTCTCCGTTGTGATATCCTTTTCCAGCGCGAAGAGCAGCTTCTTGCAGGTCATCTCATGATCGTTTACCATCAGGCTGTAGTTGGTCTTGTCGAACTGGGCGATAATTTCTTTATCATTCGAACAGAGGACCAGAAGGCAGGTTCCTTCGCGGACTGCTGAGAGATCCAGCGGATCATCCACCTCATCCACGTCGAAACGAGCCGCTTCAAGAATGAGCCTCATCGCATTCTTGGCTTTTTCCCGCATATCGTCTTCCATCATACATAAATTTCCATGGTCTCATAGAACAATTTTTCTATTGCAGTGTCGGAGAATTAATACAATGGTACTGGCATGACTGCACCGCTCAAATTCGTGAACCACAGCATCGATGACTTCGCCATGAAGGTGACCTACCGTCCTGATGCCCACGAAGGCAGGCTGGTCTACAACCTCTCCCTTGTCAGGAATGAAGACCTGGAGTTTGCTATCGGGACGTTAAAAGACGCCTCCAAGACCCGGGTCGCGGCAAGCGGGCTGGTAAAATTTCTCTCATCCGGCGAAAGGATCGACAACTTCGTCGTTCCGAAGGGACAGACGGGCATCTGTACGGTCTGCAGCGTCACATTTGACGGGTTGTTGATCCGGCATGGTATCCCGATCAACCCGATTGGAGGCGGTGTGGTGGAGATTGAGAACCGGACACCGATCCGGTTCACCCACATGATCCTCTATGAGTATACGACCATTGATCCCCTGCAGGTGCTCAACTCCCTGCGGCTTACCTCGGTCACGAATGTCATGCGCCGCGGCAGCGGAAACATCCTCGCAAATATCCGCGAGTTCCACATGGAGGCAGAACCCCTTGTCGGGGAGGTCCTTGATCAACTCACCGACAGCAGTTTCATCGGGGTCCTTGAGGTGGGGATGCCGAATGTCTCACTGCTGGGAGTTCCCGTGAGCCCGCAGTTCATTGCGATTGCCGCGGTGGGCGGCACGAATGCGATTGCCGCCATCAGGGAAGGCGGGCGGTGGGTGGAGACCCATTCCATGAAGGGGCTGATGGACGTCGCCGACATGGCAGAAATCCGGACGTATTGATCTCATCAACCGGAACCGGATTTTTTTGCCCATTCGATGATGAAATTGTAGTACCGGATAAAGAACCTGACAAACCCTGCCGCTTCCGAATAAAGCGCAACCGAGTCCTCTTCTCCCGAACCCACCACCACCATCACCTTATGATCGTCGATGATGAAGATTCCGCCCGCCATCAGGTCTTTTGCCCTGTCGAACTCTTTGGGTATGTCCGGCGGCTTTATCACATACACCTGGATATTACCGGAAGAATCCCCCTCCCATTGCTGGGTGACAATCTCGAGAGGCATGTGCCGGGCTTTCTGGCCGAGAACCTTCTTGATATCATCAGATAAGATCCGGGGGTGTGCCATGAGACGGATCCCGTGCCGGGCATGGACAAGAAGATCGGTAAGTTTTTTCTGGACAGCAACAATCCC
The DNA here is from genome assembly GCA_964626125.1 of uncultured Methanoregula sp. Lineage (GTDB taxonomy): Archaea > Halobacteriota > Methanomicrobia > Methanomicrobiales > Methanospirillaceae > MVRE01. The sequence continues at coordinate 21,542 of CAZVFG010000015.1, read as the reverse complement.
GTAGACGTTCCAGATCAGTTCCTGTTCCCCCCGTTCGGTGACCGACTGTTCCCGATAGATGGCTGCAAGGGCTTCCTTTGCCCGTGCCGCATCCCGCTCGATACGGGACAGCAGGTTGCCGATCCCCTCTTCCGGGGGGAGGGCAGCAAACCGTTTTGGGGAGGACTGGGAGACGGTGACCAGTTCCTTTTCCTCGAGCTGGTCCAGCACCGGGTAGACCGATGCGCGCGGTACACCCGAGATCTCGTGGATCTCAGTCGCCGTTGCACCGTTTACCCGCAGCAGGGCCGTGTAGACGAGGGCTTCATATTTTGTCAGACCAAGCGATTTTAAGTATGCGGTGATCCGTGAGGGCTCATCTGCCGGTCCAGCCATTGAAACATTCCTTTATATCCCCCTGTAATAAATGTTGTTATAACAACAACAACAATTTGTGGGATTTTATGAATCTGCGCACGATTGCCGGTATCATCATCCTGCTCACGTGCTGCAGTGCACCTGCCTTTGGGGCAACTAAATATATGGGCGGGAGCCCCGAACTATCGGCCGCGATCTCCGGCACCAATGAGTTTTCACCGGGACAGGATACCACCATCAGCATTATCGTGCAGAACAGCGGCCTCAATACCTTTAAGGATGTCAATTCAGGGACCATCGAACGTGACGACCTCCCGAATACCGCAAAACTCGTGACGGTCTGGCTTGCATCCGGTACCGCCCCGATCACGGTCAGGACCGACCCGCAGATGGTTGGCGATATCAGGGAAACAGAAACCGTCACGGTCAAAATCTCTGCCAGGATCTCAAACAATGCAACGGCAGGTGAGTACGAGCTCCCGCTCAATATACAATACAAATACCTCTATCAATCAGAACAGGATGCAAGCGATAACATGCAGTTCCTGTACAGGACAATAAACCAGACGTTTCCCCTGACCATAAAAATCAGGCCGCAGGTGAACATCGAAGTACTGGAAGCAGTTCCCGAGAACCTGAATGTGGGTACGGAAGGGTACCTGAACCTCAGGATCAAAAATACCGGTTCAGAAAACGGGAAAAAGGCCACGGTGAAGATCATAAGGAACGGTGCAAGTCCGGTGATCCCTACCGATGGCAGCGCCTTTGTCGGTGATTTTCCCAGCGGCGGTGTAATTACCTGCCGGTACAAGGTTGCCGTCTCCGGCAACGCGGAGAAACAGACCTATCCCGTCGACGTGGTGGTTACGTACGAGAATGACGAGGGTGCAATAACCACATCCGCACCGTATACCATTGGCATTCCAATCGGGGGCAGGACCGGGTTTGCCGTGGTATCAGCTCCTGCCCGGGTCACCGCAGGTTCGAGAGGAGTAATCGCAGTGGATTACCGGAACACCGGCGATACAACAGTCTACAACGCCCAGGCCCGTATCAGCGCGGTTGATCCCTTTATGAGCAGTGATAATACCGCATACCTTGGCGACCTGAAACCCGGCGAATCGGCAACCGCCAGGTACGATATACTTGTTACCAGTGCAGCAATCCCCACAGACTATGCGCTGGACAGCGAAGTCCGGTACCGCGATGCACTTGACAACAGCCAGATCTCGGATACGGTCAAGGTAAAAGTACAGGTCGGGCCGGGTTCCGGCGCCGGCAACCTGCTGACAAACCCGCTGGTGCCCTTCCTTCTTGTTGCCGTAATGATCGGCGCCGGGTATTATGTGCTTGTAATGCGAAAGAAGAAGTGATGCTGGGGTGGGAAGGGGAGCTTCCTGAACCATCGGTGCGGACCATTGAAGAGATGCGTCCCGTACTTGCCGACGCCGGGTGTGCCTGCGAGAGTCCCCTCTATTTTATGTACCGTGACCTGGCACGGTCGGATGCGGACTGGCGCTGGATGCACGACCACCACCTCAGGTACGACCTCACCGTTATACCCCCCCGGGATCTCTGTGGTGAGTATGTCAAGACCAAGGGGCACTACCATCCCGACAACCCCCGGGGAGTCGGGTATCCGGAGATCTACGAGGTGCTGGAAGGGTCTGTGCACTACCTGCTCCAGTCACGCAAGCTCGATGACGTGGCACTGGTCTCTGCTGATGCAGGGGATATCGTCATCATCCCGCCAGGGTACGGGCATGTCTCCATCAACCCGTCCCCCGACCGGGCCCTTGCAATGGCAAACATCGTGTCTACGGCGTTCGAGAGTGAGTACGGGGAGTACGAGGCCCTGCACGGTGCTGCATATTATGAGATGACAAACGGGGAACTCAGAAAGAACCCGCATTATCCACAGGTCCCCCCGGTCCGGTACCTGGATGCGGCGAGCGGGCACGGTACGCACCGTTTCTGGAAAAGGCCGATCTACGAGCTGATCGGAGACGAGGGCGCACTTGCGTTCCTCAACCATCCGGAACGGTTCATTCCCATCCTTGAAAGCCTGTTAAAAGGCTAGGTACCGACAGACGCTTGTGAGCGTTTTTCTGCACGAGCGCGAGCACTTTCTCCTCAGTCGGATTTGCGGCTCTCCATCCACCTGCCTCAAGACCCCTGAGTGACGCATCGATCTCATCATAGGAGAGCCCGATCTACCCCTCATCGCTCTGTCCCTTCCAGAGCCCGGCAGAAGGGATCTTTTTTATGATCGGCTCCGGGATGCCAATCTCGCGTGCGATCTCGTAGACTTCGGTCTTGTACAGGTGGAGGATGGGCTGGATGTCTGCCGCGTTGTCCCCGAACTTGGTACAATAGCCGAGCAGGTATTCGCTCCGGTTCGAGGTCCCGCAGACAAGCCGGTGCTCGCGGTTTGCATGGTAATAAAGCACCGCCATCCGGATACGCGCCATCAGGTTGCCAAGCAGGTAGGGCGATGTGGTGAACCCTGGCATCAGGCAAAACGCGTGGAGCATCGGTTCGATGCTGATCGTCCGGTGCTCCATCCCGAGCTTCGCACAGAGCGCCGCTGCATCCTGCAGGTCATGCGGGTTGCTCACGGAGGATGGCAGGGAGAGCCCCAGCACGTGTTCAGGGCCGATCGCGCGGCAGCAGAACGCTGCTGCCACTGCTGAGTCGACTCCTCCGCTCACCCCCACAATGATCCCTGTACACCCGCTCGTCCAGTACGTGTACCGGATCATCTGCTCCACCTGTCCCATCCGGCACCCGGGTTCCTCTGCCATATTTCCTCCCTTTACAGTCGGTTGATAAACCGTTTCAATTGTTCTGTCTCTCCCCTTGCGATGACTGCGTCCCCCTCTTTGAGCCGTTCATTGTCATCCGGTGCCACCACCGATCGGTCTGCTGATTCAATCCCGATGATCCTCACACCGGTCCTGCGCTGGAGCCATCCGACTGCCGGCATTGAATCCGTCATGACGTGTTTCATCACGACTTTTTCATCATTGGGAAGGTCGAGCAGGATAGACACCGCACTGGAAAGCAGGATGCGCCCGATAATCTGTCCTCCGATCGTGGGGAGCAGCGCCACATAATCTGCGCCGGCACGATAGAGCTTGTCAACAGACGACGGATCGTTTGCCCTCGCCATGATGCGGATATTGGGATTAAGGTTGCGGGCAATCAGGGTGGTGAAGATGTTGACATCATCGCTGTTAACGGCAACAATGCAGAACTGGGCATCGGTGATCCTTGCCTCTCTCAACACCTCCTCGCTCTCCGCATTGCCAACCACTTCCGTGACCCCGTGCCGCTTCGCGTCAACGACAATGCAGCGGATCCCGGCAGACTGCAGTTCATGGTATGCTGCCGCACCAACATCACCAAATCCCGCGATCACAGCGAAGGCTTCCATACTCTCATCGGTTTCGAACTCGTCATGGATTGCAGCGGAGATCGCGTCAGCCCTGCCAAATAAAAAGAGCGATGTGGTGTTGTCCACAAGGTCAGACTCACTTGGGAGCGGGTTGAAGGTCCCGCTCTTCCACAGGAATGGTACAAGGATGCCATAACGCAAAAAAAGGTTGAGATCTTTTAACGTCTGTCCTGCAGCATGGCATCCTGCGACTACGGGAATGTTGATTAAGCGGAGTTCCCGCTCGTGGTGGTCGGAAAGGTTGATGCTCAGGCGATCAAGCCCGGGAATGTCGGGGGCGAAATCCCCGCTCGGGTTGAGGACGGCATGGCGGGCGAGGATCCTGCCCGTTGCATGTTTCGGGGAAAGCACATATTCAGAACCGGCATACCGAAGGTATCGGTCGAACGAGAGTTTGTCCACGACTGCGAGGATCTGGCCCTTGGTCATTTCCCTGATGCCGAGCACAATGTTTGCGGTTATCCGCTCCTCCTTGTTGATGACGACATAACTTGCGTGTGCGATATGTGCCTGTGCGAATGTGCCCGGATCCGTATAATCCCCCCAGATCACATAGGCACGTCTCCGGACACGGGCTGCGATCTCGAGCGCGACTGCCTTGTCCTGTTCAACAATCAGGATATCATGTTCAGATATCATGAGTGTCTCAATCAGCGAACGGCTGAGCTCATCATAGCCGATAATGATGATGTGCCCTTTGAGGGGATGGGGCGTCTTGCGTGGCGGGGTGGGTGCAAGCACGGTCGTAAGAAACGGGGCAAGGAGGAGCGGGACCACCATGAAGATCATGATGACTCCCGAGATCATGATCTGGATTGCGAGGAGGTTTGTCAGGTCGTTTCTGAACGGGAGGAGATCCCCGTATCCGACCGTTGTCATGGATTCAACAACAAAGAGCAGTGAGGATGACCAGGAGAGCGGTTTGTTTTCGAGAATGGGATACGCGGTATGGAATATATAGGTATAGAGGCTGATCAGCATCACAAATGCAAAAAAATAAATGGATAACTGGGCACCGGCGGAGTTCCGCACGATTCTCCACAGAGCGCCCCGTTTACGCGGCACTTCTTTGCACCTCCATGAGGATCCGGCAGCTTGGGCAGGTCCCGCTGCAGGGTTCGCCGCATTTTTCGCAGGTCTGGATCTCCAATCCGGCAATCCTCCCGGCCTTGGCGAGGTGCTCACCGATACTGACGAGGGAATGTTTGGTGGACGGGTGCCGGGGGGTATAGTCGTTAAGCACCGATCTCACGTCATCCCGCAGGGCATCATGGGCATAGGGGCATCGCTCCTGCCCGGGCCCTTCAAGGTGCAGGCGGGAATAACAAGCCACCTCGCGTTCCGGTATAAACATGAACGGGCGGATCACCGGCACCATGCCTGCGACCTCCCTTGGTGAGTGCAGGAGATGGTCGGCATCCCCCTGCACCACGTTCATGAGCACCGACTGTGCTCCATCGTCAAGGTTGAGTCCCAGCGCGAGTTTTGTTATACCCTGTTCGCGTGCGATCCGGTTGAGGAGAAAGCGCCTGAGCACCCCGCAGTACGAGCAGGAACAAGCCTCTCCTTCTCGTGCTGCAATCTCATCCATGCCAATACCGTATTCGTCCCGGAACGATGCAACCACACACGTGACACCAAGGGATCGTGCGATATGTTCTGCCCTGGCAGGGTCGCTGTACTTCCTGATCCCCTCATCAATCGTGATCGCCGAGAGCGTGATGTCGCGGCGCTCTGATGTCAGCAGGTTTAAAAAATAGAGCAGGGCGCTGCTGTCCGTTCTGCCGGAAAGCGCGACCGCGATATGGTCATTGCCCTTCATCCAGCGGTGGGTGCGGATGGCACGTTTTGCTTTCGCTTCAAAATCAGCAACAAAGTGCTGCCCGCAGAGGTGAAGGCCGGAGTACTGCTGGAAGATGATCGCCCTGCCCCTGCATTTGTCGCACCGCATCGTTTGTCCGATAAAAACTGGATGAGCAAAGGAGTTTAAGGTTGTGCTCGCCGGCATAACCATATCTTCAAAGAGCATTTTATAGTCCGCCACATAACCAATGTTTTAACATGCCCGTCTCCGCCGAACACATCCGTTCCCTCCACCGCTCCGAACTCCGCATCCTTTCTGCCCTCGAGCGCTGGATGAAGCGGTACTCCTGGGTGCCGCTGGAGCAGATAAAAAATTCTGTCGGGCTGTCTGAATCGGAGACAAATTTCCGGCTGAGCCGGTTGATCGGGTGGGGGATGGTGAGGTTCAACCCGGTGCCGTATGACGGCTACGCCCTCGTATTCGGTGGTTACGATACGCTTGCCCTCCACGCACTCACAAAAAAAGGTTCGGTTGTAGCGCTGGGCTCCCTGATCGGTGAGGGAAAGGAATCCGTCGTGCACGAAGCGCTCGGGCTCTGCCCCGTTGCCATCAAGTTCCACCGTGTCGGGCAGCGGTCGTTTTCTTCTGCCCGTACGAACCGCGAGTATATGCCACAAGGGGGACACTGCCCGTGGATCTTTGCATCCAGCCGCTCTGCCGAACGTGAATTTGCTGCCCTGTGCGCACTTCATCCGAAGGTCAGCGTCCCGTTGCCGGTCGACCGGAACCGGCACGCGGTTGTCATGTCGCTTGTTGACGGTCCGAACCTGAACCGCTGCCGGCTTGACAAACCTGCTGAAGCACTCGATGAGATCCTTGTCAATGTCCGTTCAGCTTACCAGTCAGGGATCATCCACGCGGACCTCTCGGAGTTCAACGTCATGGTTGAGGGGGGAAAGTGCGTGATCATCGACTGGCCCCAGTGGATGGAGGCTGATCACCCGAATGCACCGCAGGTTATGCAAAGGGATATTGAGAACATCCTTGCCTATTTCAAACGGAAATATAACCTCAACTCACCGCTTGAGGATGCATTGCAATGCGTGATCGGCTGAAGGTCTTTGCGATCGATATCATCAGGGGCTCGGTGCGGTCGAAATCACGCCGCCCGATGTATGCCCTCGTCCGCATGGATGGAGGGGTGATCGAAAGCGAGAGTGAGGTTTCGATGTTCCGCCTCTTCCGGCTGCTTGCTGGTGAACAGCCCGACATCCTTGCGGTGGACAGCCTGCAGGAGATCGCCGCCGATCAGCACGAGCTCTTCTTCTTTTTACAGCACCTGCCCCCGCAGACACGCCTTGTGCAGGTAACCGGTGGCGAGCGCAAGGAGACGCTTTCCAAGGTGGCGGCACGGTTCAATATCAGATTTGACCGGTTCGATCCCTTTGCAGAAGCCCGGACATCGGCGCAGGTTGCCTCGCTGGGCGCCGGTGCCGAAGTGATCGCGTTTGAGAACGAGACCGGGGTTGTGGTAAGCCGGCACCGTTCGCTCGGCAAGGGCGGGTGGAGCCAGAACCGCTACGTTCGCAAGATCCACGGGGCGGTGCAGCAGAAAGGCAGGGAGATCGAACAGGCGCTCATCACCGCAGGGTTGCGGTACGAGAAGAAGGAGACCCGCGCGTTTGGCGGATGCAGTCGCGTTGCGTTCCGTGTCTTTTCTGTCCGGGACCAGATCCCGGTCCCGACATACCGCGGTGCTGATGTACAGGTCAGGATCAGCGGAAAACGGCTTGACCGCATACGGTTCCGCCCGCTTGCCGGACGCCCGCGGTACCTGATCGTAGGGATCGACCCCGGCACCACCACGGCAATTGCCGCGATTGACCTTGACGGAAACCTCCTCCACCTCGCAAGTTCGCGGCAGATGAATATGTCCGGTGTGATCGAGTCGCTTTACAAGGTGGGAAAACCGTTGATCATCGCCGCTGATGTGCAGCAGATGCCCTACTCGGTCGAGAAGATCCGCCGTGCCTTCTCGGCGATCGCGTATTCCCCAAAGCAGGACATGAGCGTGGATACCAAGATGGATCTCACCTCTCCGTTCCCGTACGCAAACGACCATGAGCGGGACGCGCTCTCCGCTGCACTTGAGGCGTACCGGCACTATCGCAATAAGTTCCAGAACCTTGCAAAACGGGTGCCGCCCGGGCATGATCTCGATGAGGTGCGGGCGAGGGTGATCCGGGGGCAGGCGCTCGATCAGGTGCTGGGCGACCTGAAGGTGAAAGTGCCCGCTCCGGAAACGGCAGAGCCTGCTGTTGAAATCGATGCAAAACACGATGAACGGGTGAGGGTACTTGACGGGATGGTGAAACGCCTGCGAACATTTGTTGCCGAGCTGCAGGAGGAAGTCAAGCAGCGGGACTACGAGATCCACCGGCTCCAGTCACGGTTGCACCGGGTTCGTACCATGAGGGATGCAAAGCTCGTAAAAGATGGTGAGATTGCAAAGCGGGATGCGATCATCCAGAGCCAAAAAAAACGTCTGAGGAAGGAGGAACGGCACAGTAAAAACCTCGCAAAGCGGCTTGCGCGAAAGAAACTGTCAGAAGAGATCGCGATCGATGGTGAGGCTGTCCCCTTTAAGGTGCTCGGCGCGCTCACCAGGGACGCCATGCACCGGCTCACCGAGGAAGCAGGGATCTGGGAAGGGGACGTGATTTACGTGACCCGTACTGACGGGTGGGGAAGAAGTATTGTAAAGGACCTTGCCGATAACGGAGTTGTTGCGGTGATTACCGGTGCCGCAATGCTTGCGGGAAGCGATCCGCAGCTGCTCCCCGCATTTCGTGAGTTCGGTGTCCCCCTCCTTTCTGACACAGACATAAAGGCAGAAGTAAAGGGAAAGATCGGACGTGTGCCAAAAGCTGCCCTCGATGCCGCGCTTACCCGCTGGCAGGAAGAGCAGGATCGGATCGAGCGGGAGAAAAAGTTATCAATGGTCGAGCACATCTTCAAGGAGTACAAAAGCGAACGGGGTAAGGAGGTGCGCAGGGGTGGATGACCGGACCCTTTTAAAAATTGTCATGGACATTATCGGACGGGACCGGTGCCTTGACGACTGTGCGATTATCCCGATGAACGGTCAGGTGATGGTGGCAACCACCGATATGCTCCACGCCACAACGGACTTTGTAGGTGGGATGACCGACTGGCAGATCGGGTGGATGAGCGCTGCTGTCACGCTCTCCGACATTGCCAGCATGGGGGCGGCACCACGTTTCATGCTGATGGCGGTCGGGCTCGACAGGTGGGAACAGCTGACCGGTGTCATGCAGGGAGCAAACGACTGCTGTACGAAGTACGGGGCGGCCATCATCGGGGGCGACATCGACCGTCACGCTGAACTCACCATCGTGAGCACGGGACTGGGCATGGTTGACAAAGAATATCTTGTGAAACGGAGCGGGGCCCGCCCGGGTGATCTGGTCTGCATCACGGGCATCTGCGGCCAGGCACAGGCGTTTCTCGAAGGTTACCCTCAGCACAAGCTCGCTCTCTTCGAACCGCAACCCCGTGTCACGGAAGGCCAGATGCTCGGGAGAGCCGGTGTTTCGGCAATGATGGATGTGAGTGACGGGATTGCACTCTCGCTTTATGACCTGTCTGACGTAAACGACTGCGGTTTTGCGATCGAATCCGCAAAGGTGCCTCTCCCGGCAGGAGTCCCCGATGCAGAGGCACGGGAACTCGCACTCCACGGGGGCGGTGACTACGAGCTGATCTTCACCTGTCCCAGAGAGAAGCATCCGATCGAAGGTGTCCCGTACACTGTCATCGGAGAGGTTATTGCAGATCGCCGCGTACTCGCCAATGGTCATGTACTGGAGAAGAGGGGCTACCAGCACCGGTGGGATTGATGGTTTACCGCATGACCGCTTTTCCTTAATACTCCGGAAACGAGATATTGATCAGGACAAAAGGACAGGTCAGGCAGATGGAGTCGCTGAAACGCAAACTGGAGCGGTTATCTCCCGAACAGCAAAAGGAAGTCGAGGATTTTGCAGACTTTTTACTTCAGCACCCGAAAACACCGCCTTCACTGCCCATAAATCCTGATGCAACGCCGCACCCTCCTGTTGTCGCGCCACCCCCGCTCACGGTTCAGGAGCCGGCGTCGGCAAGAGAACCGATAAAAGTCTACGACCTGATCCAAAAGCAGGACCCTTCATCATCAGCCTCCCGGGAAGACCCCATCACGCTCCTTATGCAGGAGATCGCAGTCGACGATTCCCTGACCGAAGATTCGATGGACGACAGGAAATATGAACCGCCCCCCTCTTCACCTGCAACGGAAGCGGTACAACGGGTCAAGGAAAAGTTAAGCCAGCACAAGGAAAACGACCCGGCAAAAAAAATGCTGGAATGGATTGATTAAAACGATGGACCCGGCGGGATTGTTCACCCGTCAATTCGCGAGGGCTCGAAGAACTCTGACGAGTTCTTCTCATCCTCGTGGTTCTGATGAACCACTCGGACTCTGCCCTTTTTAACCCGGCGTGACCTGACGGTCACGAATGATAATGGATAAAAACGATGGACTCGACGGGATTCGAACCCGTCAATTCGCGAGGGCTCGAAGAACTCTGACGAGTTCTTCTCATCCTCGTGGTTCTGATGAACCACTCGGACTCTGCCCTTTTTAACCCGGCGTGACCTGACGGTCACGAATGATAATGGATAAAAACGATGGACTCGACGGGATTCGAACCCGTGGCCTTCACGTTGCAAACGTGACGATCTACCCCTGATCTACGAGCCCCTACAGATGTGGCATACTATTTTTCCGCGGATTCCATATAGTTGTTGCTGATCGGCGTTTTTTCGCAAGAAACATGAGGGACAAGAGCTAAACTTCCTTCGTATCATTATGGCAAAGCTGATCATCGAACCAAAGAAGGCAAAGGACGGTCAGATCGAATATGTTGTCAACTACCATGACCCAAAGAGCGACAACTCGTTCACTATCACGACCACCAGTGATCTCAACGAGGCAGTAGACAAGCTGAAATCGACGCTGGAAGGTGAAGTTGCCGCGATGCTGGCGAAGAAGTGAGCAATTTTTTATTCCGCAGAAATACTTTTTATAGCGCTCTTGGGGGCATCAGTCATGCCTTTGCGCGGACAGATGGGAGAAACTTTTCCTGCGGAAAAGTTTCGATGTATATCCTCCGCCTCCGACACGTAAGCATCCTCCGAGTTGCGATATCCCCAGATACCGTGAATGCGAGACCGGTAAAGATACCGGGCAATTGACATGTTCCCGCACTCGTTTGTCCGCCGATTTCGTATCCGGGGACGCCCATGCGACGGGGGTGACATCGAAGATGTTCTTCTGGAACATCATCTTAAATCAGCTCTCACCTTCGGTGACAGCGGATAAGCCGAAGGGAAAACCCCTTGGAGCGTCTAATGGCAATCAGGCAGTTCTTCGGAATACCCGCACTCTATAAAAGGACATCCAATGAAAGAAAATCCCACAAGAAAACAGAACATGGACCCGGCGGGATTTGAACCCGCGGCCTTTACGTTGCGAACGTAACGATCTACCCCTGATCTACGAGCCCTGAAAATATGGTGTATAACGTTTCTGCGGATGAAATATAGTTGTTGCTGTTCAGGCGTGAGGGTTCAGACAGTGCGCAGCATACGGACTTCCTCCCTCACCCGTCATCCCTCTTTTGCATCAGCGCCGACCGGCTCAGCAGAATGAAAGGGCTTGCGGTTCGTGTAAATCCGGCGTCTGTGGCGGCTGAAACAGTCCGGGCAAACTCCCCGGAACTCACGATAAAGACCGGTTCGGCGATGAGCAGCAATCCGCCGGGCCTGATGATGCGGTAGAGTTCCGAAAGGATCGCTGCCGGGTCTTCAGTCTCGTGCAGCACGTGGAAGGCGAGCGCAAACGAGATATGAGGCGGCAGATCAAGGGCAATCGAATCCCTTCTGGTCTGGTGAAGGCGGATCCGCGATACAAGACCCTGTTTTACAGCAGCTCTTCCAAGGAGCGAAAGCATCTCGCCCTGGATATCTGCTGCAATGACGGCCCCTTCCTCCCCCACCATCCGCGCTATCGGGATGGTAAAGAATCCCGGGCCGCAGCCGAGGTCGAGAACGGTATCGCCCGTCCGGATGTACCGGGAAAGGATCCGTTCGGGTGAACGGAACAGCCTCCGGAGTCTTCCGGTGAGGAAACCTGCACAATCTGCAGGAAAGACGGCATGATTTTTCGTCATGTGCATCCTGTTTACATCTGTCTTAAACCAGTGGAATAATCATGCTTTTTTAATTCTTGAATGGATCAAGAAATGTGCATCAGAATGAAAGTCCATTTTGGCGGCAAAATTAAGATGGGCCTAAAAAAGATTAGAGGATAATCTCGATATCCAGCTTTTCTGCCAGTTCCTTGTACCGGTTCCTGATGGTGACTTCGGTCACGCCGGCAACTTCGGCGACTTCCCGCTGGGTACGGCGCTCGCCCCCGAGGATGGAAGAGATGTAGATCGCGGCAGCCGCAACGCCGGTTGGCCCCCGCCCGCTGGTCAGTTCACGCTCGCCCGCCTGCCGGAGGATCTCGACCGCCCGGGACTGGACCTCGCCTTTTAAAGTGAGCCCGGAGCAGAACCGGGGCACGTAGTCAATCGGCGAGGTCGGGAGGAGCTTTAAGCCCAGTTCACGGGAGATGAACCGGTACGTCCTGCCGATCTCCTTGCGGGAGACCCGCGACACTTCCGCGATCTCGTCAAGCGTCCGCGGGACGCTGCACTGCCGGCATGCAGCATAGAGTGCTGCGGCAGCGACACCCTCGATGCTCCGCCCCCGGATCAGGTTCTTGTCCACTGCGTCGCGGTACACGACCGCGGCGGTCTCCCGGACGTTTCTTGGCAGACCGAGTGCCGATGCCATGCGGTCAAGTTCCGAGAGTGCGAACGCAAGGTTGCGTTCCGTTGCGTTGCTGACCCGGATCCGGCGCTGCCACTTGCGCAGCCGGTAGAGCTGGGCACGGTTCTTGCTTGATATCGCCCGCCCGTAACTGTCACGGTTGCGCCAGTCGATCATCGTTGACAGGCCCTTGTCATGGATCGTAAAAGTCATCGGGGCTCCGACACGCGAACGCTTCATGCGCTGGTCGTGGTCGAACGCCCGCCATTCGGGACCCCGGTCGATGAAATCGTCGTCGATCACAAGCCCGCAACCCTGGCAGACCAGCTCAGCACGCTCATAGTCATGGACGAGCTGCCTGCCCCCGCATTCCGGACAGACCGTCTCGGTATGGTTCTCTGCCTTCTTCTCGTGCTCCTTGACCTTCGTGCGGGACTTGAGGGCTTCCCTCTCAGTCTGGAGAATTTTGAGTTTTTCAACTTCCTGCATCTACATTCACCACGTCTTATCGCTTCCCGTGCACAGTACGGTACCCCTTTGATTCGGTTACTGCCTTCGCATACAGTTTGTCGTTCTCCTGGATGGTGCACCGTCCCGGGCAAATGACGGTTGCATACGGCTTTTTTATGTTCCCGAAGATATCAACGATCTTACCTACCGGCTGCATTTTCCGGTCAGTAATATCAGAGTACAATCCGGGGAGTTGGGCGGCTTCGCACTGGATAATGAGCATCCGGCTGCCGGGGGTGCTCATCGCTCGTCCAACAACTTTCACACAATAACCTCTGGAGATACAGATGTGCCTGATTAAATTGGCAATCTATATATCAATGACTTTTCAGTATTTAAATGTTTTGTGAAAGTATAAATAATAATTTCAGGAAGTGAGGAACCGCTCGATATTTAAAGTTAATACGTCCCGGCACTCAGCGTCCGTGAGCCCGGTACCCTTTGCAACCAGAAATCTCGCGCGCTCGTCCAGCAGGTCATGCGGGGCATGAGTGTCTGAGTTCACAACAATCTGGCAGCCTGCCTCGCGTGCTACCTGCACCACGTACCCGTTTGCCCGGTTGTGCCCGCCACGCGAGGTGATCTCAAGAGCGATGTGGTTTTTTGCAGCGTTCCGGGCATCCTTTGGAGTGATAATTCCCGGGTGGGCGAGCACATCAACGTCCCTGCAGGTACATGCGGCGTGGTTCGTGCCCGGTGCGACCGGCTCCACCGGCGTTTCGCCATGCACGATCACGATGTCGGCCCCCGCAGCTTTTGCCTGCCCCGCAAGGTCCGCGATCTGCTGTGGCGGGACATGCGTGATCTCGATCCCGCAGAGGAGCTTCACGCCGAACATCCGGGCAGATTCCCTGACCGGCATGAGGGATGCAACGATCGTTATTGCATTGGAGGTGTCCGCGTGATCGGTGACCGCGACGGTTGTGTACCCGAGCACCGCCATCCGCCGTACCAGCTCGATCGGCAGCATCTCCCCGTCCGAGTGGATCGTGTGCGTGTGCAGGTCATACATATCATTCATCGCCTGCCTCCCAGCTGCTGCGCCACTTTTTTGATGAGCGCTTCCTTGCTTTTCTTCCACTCAACAACAACCCGTCCTTCATGCCGCTCCCAGTGGGCCGGGTGGTGGTGGCCTTCTGCATGGAATTTGATCCCCGAACGCTTCAGCACCCGCTCGAGTTCTGCGAGCGAGGGCGCCTTTGCCGCGTTCTGGCGGGATACCCGCCGTCCCTGCCTGCGGTTCAGCGCGGCATTGAAGTAACAGGGGTACAGGATGCACTCATCAGCCATTGCAGGAGGTTTTGTGTGTTAAGGTATAAACACTGCACGCTCCTACCTGAGTTTATGCACCATATCGACGTCAGGATTGAGAAGGATGTCTACGACGTCAACACAAAGATCGCAGATCATAATGCGGAACACCTCAGGGCGCATGGGGTACGGGCATTTGACCTTTTAGGGGCGATCGGTTCAGGCAAGACCGCCCTCATCGAACAACTCGTCCCGCTGATGATCAGGAAAGGCAAACGGGCGGGAGCAATCGCGGGGGACGTGTACGGGGACGATGACTTCAAACGGATCAAATCCCTTGGGATCCCGGCGTACAATGCAAACACCGGGAAGGAATGCCACCTCGATGCACACCTGGTTGAACATGCAATCGACCACCTGCCGCTCGATGAGATCGATGTGCTCTTCATCGAAAATGTCGGCAACATGGTCTGCCCAACCGACTTTGTACTGGGCGCGGAAAAACGGATCGTGATCGTCAGTTCTACGGAAGGTGACGATGTTGTCAATAAGCACCCGATGATGTTCAGGGACTGCACGATCGGGGTGATCAACAAGGTCGACCTCGCACCGCTGGTAGGCGCAAACCTCGACCGGATGGAATCGGACATGCACCGGTACCACCCCGGCATAAAAGTATTCAGGACAAACTTAAAGACCGGCGACGGCGTCGCACCGCTGCTCGACGAGATCCTGCGGTGAACACAGCTGTTAAATAACTGGAAAGGGAATATATACAGCACGCTCTTTGGGAAAAAACACCCCTGTGGCCGATGGCCGGAGGGGGGTTGTATGAAAATCCTCCGTGGGATTTTCATGTTGGATACCTGAAGACAAATGATACAACGGGGTTTATTCATGCTCTGGCAAGGAAGATCAGTTCGGAAGGTAACCGGCGGCCGCATCCGTCCGGCGCAGGGAAAGCGGAGGACCGAGATCGGCCTGTCCCCCGCAGATACCCACATCGGTGAGGACAGGAGAAAGATTATGCGCACAACCGGTGCCAACGAGAAGGTGCGTACCCTGCGTGCCCTGTACGCAAACGTGACAAATGCATCAAATGGCGAGACAAAAAAGTCAAAGATCGTCACCGTTGAGGAGAACAGCGCGAACCCGAACTATGTCAGGCGAAACCTCCTCACCAAGGGCGCCATCATCAAAACCGAGATCGGGCGTGCCCGCATCGTCAGCCGCCCCGGACAGGACGGCGTCATCAACGCGATGCTGCTGGAGTAAATCCCGCAATATCCCCCCTCCCAACCAGCACCTTTTTTCTCTTGTATTTCCCACATTGAATCTATGCGAAGGATCTATTACCGGTTCCCGCAGAAAGTGGACCTCTCGTTTGCTATGGGATTACCGTTTCTGGAAACCATCAAACATATCGCATTACTCGATGGTTCCGAAACAACCAAGACCTCGGCCAAGGAACTGGTCAAGGTCAAGACCCGGGTGGAAGTGGCGATCGACCGTGCAACGTTTGGCGATATCACGCCGGACGTGCTCCGTCCCGGAACCATAACAGAAGCGCTTGACCTGCGCATTTCAGTGCTGGCGCTCGCTCTCCGGGGAGGTGGCAAGGTGCCGATCGCAAACGACGCGTTTTTTGTCCGGCTCACCGATCGCATGAAGTACACCGATGTGGAGATTGCAAAGGAAGGGAACCCCGGCGGACTCGACGCGCTTGACATGAAGAATATTCTCCTTGGTAAATAGCTGTGACGCTGAAAACCACCATCGCGGCACCGTTCCGGCACTCGAGAAAGACGACGATGCGGAAGAACGAGCTGGTCTACTACTTCGCTCTTGACCGCAAGTGGATGAGCACCGAACAGGCAAACCTCCTGTTAAAGAACGCAGAAGAGGAAGGGCTCCTTGAACAGGACAACGGCATCTTTTCCCCAAAATTCGATATATCCGTCATCACTATTCCGGTCGGGTTCAAACCTACATCCACAATTTTTGATAAGAGAGATCCTTTGCAGGAGTTGATCGGGCGGATCGCACGGGAGGTCAAAAAAGAGGAGACCGAGGTTGTCGCTGAAATGAACCGGCTCATCAGGCAGGGTTTTGATGGCAACCTGCTGCCCGAAGCCGCGGTTGTGATTATTGCAAAGCGGCACAATGTCCCTTTCGAAGACAAACTTGAGGCGCTCAAAACCGGTGTAAAAAAGAATAAATAATGTATTACGCCTTCTTTTCGGCAGCCTTCTTTGCAGGAGCTCTCTGTGCGGGTTTCCCGGCCTCCTCTTTCTTGTCATCGGCAGGTTTTGACGGGAATATCTCCCCGAGAGCTTTTTCTCCGTATACGGTAATCATTGTATTAACCTGTACAAAGTCCGCGGTGATCTCCTTTGAGCGCAGGGTTTTCCTCCTGCGTTGCCCTTCCATCTTTGGGTGGAACCCCGTGGTGCCGCCAGCGAGAAGGAGCTTCTTTCTCCCTGCGCCGGGCAGGCTCTTGTTTGCCGGCGTGCCCGTCCGGTCGGACCCTCCGGTGATCTTCACCTTAAATCCTGAAAGTCCCAGTGAACCGGCGTCCACTTCGTCCCCGATCTTTTTACCAACGAATGCGCCCGCCACCCCGCCGCTTGCATCGACGTTATAGGCGCGTCCTGTCTTTGGGTCTGCAACAACGACCTTGAACTCCACCATGTGAAAACTCCTGTAAATTCCCGTGCCCCTCTCCCGGGGTCTGGTCCATCTCCGGGTTATCGGCGCTGCCGCTCACTCATGAGAAGTACCCATCTTATACGCTGGACACTCTATTAAACCCTCGCAAAAAAAATAAATTCACTTGCCCCAGAAGGGGTCCGCTTTGCGTTTCATCGTCGCAAATTCCGCAAGCACTTCCTGAGCGGGGATATTTAAAGTTTTGATCATCTCGCGCTCCAGCACTTTTATGTGGCGTTCAGGGATGTCCACAAAGAGGTCATCTCCCACATTCACCTGCCGCCCGACGGTTGCCCCCTCGATTGAGATCGCAACTTCCTGTCCCGAATCTGCCTCCCGTATGGTCTCGCTGCGCATCTGCATGGTCTTGAGGTGCCCGACCTTTTTGCCCTCAATGTTGACGAGTCCGACATCGCTTCGCAGCTTGCCCCCGAGCACCCGCACGCCAACAACCGCAGGATTGCTCTGCCGGAATATGCAGTCAGGAAGCAGACGGATCTTTGCAGGCATGATGATATGCTCGAACCTTTTTTGCTCGGCAAGCCGTTTCTGCTCATCCCGCCACGCCACGTACTGATCAATGAGCTGGTAGATTACTTTGCCTTCAAAGACCCGGACCTGTGTATAAAGCGGGTTTTTGATCATGTCAACGGCGTCAGGGAGGATCGGGGTGTTGAAACAGAGCAGGGCGCGGTAGTACGGGTTTTTGATCGTTTCGGTGTCGATCAGGTCATGCCGGCTCACCGCACCGACCTCTGCCCGCATCACGCCGATCTCTTTTGCTTCGAGTTCCTTGCAGAGCGCCTCGAGCGCCCCTATCGTATCGGCCTTGATCACCAATCCCTCGTCAGCGAGATTGACGTGGATTTCATTCATCTCTTTTTTGATCCTTGATTCAATTTCATCCCGGTTCCCCCTGATGACAAAGAGCGGGGAACCTGCGATGACCCCTTCAAGGTTCGGTGCCGTAACCTTAATCCCGGCTGCTGCGACGACAGACTTCACGCGTTCGAAACGGTCTTCAACGAGAATCTCTTTCATCGGTCGGGGCTTTAAAAGCGAACGCACTTTGGTCACGATGACATTATCTTTTGCAGCGACCGCGATCTCGTCCCCGATAGAGAGGGTACCGTCAAACAGGATCACGTCCAGCGTCGTCCCGAGCCCCCGCTCCTCTTTAACCTCAAGAACGGTGCCGGCGCCCGGGCCTTCGACAGTCAGGGCAAGTTCCTCACCCATGTAGCGCTGTGCGAGCCCGATCATGACAAGGAGCAGGTCGGGAATGCCCTCGCCGGTATGGGCGCTCACCGGCACAATCGCGAGGTTGCGCTGGAAGTCGGCAACCCGGTCAAACCGGTCTGCGGAGAACCCGAGCTCGGCGAGTCTGCCCACGATCCCGTACGTCTTGTTTTCAACATCACCCTTGACCCGTTCATTCTGCCGGTCAAACGATGAAACAAAGGGCTCGTTTGTGTTCACCCGCCAGCCATGGATCCGGTCAATCTTGGTCGCTGCGATCACAAACGGTGTTTTGCAGTTCCGCAGGATCTGGAGCGCCTCGATGGTCTGCGGCTGGAACCCCTGCATGATGTCCACGACAAGGATCGCCATGTCAGCAAGCGCCCCGCCGCGTGCCCGCAGCGTGGTGAACGCGTGGTGGCCCGGTGTATCGATGAACAAAAGACCGGGAATCCTGATCGGCATTTTTTCCATGGTGCCGCTCATCGCCAGGATTGCCTCGATCGGGACGACCGTGGCGCCGATATGCTGGGTGATCGCCCCTGCCTCGGACGAGACCACCGACGAGCCGCGGATCCGGTCCAGGAGCGATGTCTTCCCGTGGTCCACGTGCCCCATCACGCAGACAATGGGTGTACGGATTTTTGGATTCTGCGCCATTGCAACCACCGGTCCATCATAGGACACGCATCGCCGGCGCAAACCCAGTTGCCGCACAAAAAAAGGTGCAGTCCTGTGACGTTATGATCCTACGGACAAACCGTCCATGCCAACCTGATAGGTAATGGAGACACAAGACTATTAATAATCACCGAATATTCACTTCATCACATCATGGCGGAAAATCCCTGGTTTTTGAAAAATCCAGCGTCGTATTGGGAGCAGGGACAAAATTAGGATACCTTAAAGAGTGACCACTTCCAATGTAAAAGGGAAATCTGCCAGGGTGGGGTAGTTGGTTATCCTAGGGGACTGTGGATCCCCCGACCCGGGTTCAAATCTCGGCCCTGGCCTTATTTCTCATTGTTATGGTTTAATCTTGATTTTTAGCTAAAATGATCGTATTCTCTGATTATCTTTTACAAATAAAAAGAATAAGGCCTTACTCCCGCGCTGCCCGCATTCCAAATATGGTGCCCCGAGTGCGAGAAACCTTTTAAAATAACATAAACGTATTCATTTCATCATCATAAAAAAAATAAGTTTATAATCCTTTTATTTCATCGATGATAGCAAGGATCTTTGGGTAGATAACAGCCTGACTTTCGCAGCTTGTGATCATATCATTCTTATCTGGAGCACCTGAAACCGCACAGCCGTCTGTCTTTTTAAGGATATCATTCTGGAGTTTGTTCAGGGCATCGGTATAATCACCAGCGCTGATAGCTTCAATTACTGCATTGAGTTTGTTATTCAACGTTTTTTGCATGTTTTCGTTTTTAAACGCAATTGACGGTAAGTTGGCGATGGTTGTTTCAAGGTTCTGGACATCTGTAATGATCTTTGTTTCCCTTGCTACCACCTGAATCTGGATAGTGCTGGGGTCACTGTTAAGAAGACCATCATTGACAACGAGCTGAATTGTGTAAGTGCCAGCCCGGTCCGGTGTAAACGTTGCCTGAACTGCTGTGGGATTTACAATCTGAGCTACGCTTCCTGCAGGCACTGTAATTAATGACCATTGGTACGTGAGGGCATCGCCATTTGGATCGGAGCTTTGACTCCCGTCCAGAGTTACCGTTTCGCCTACCTTCACTGACTGACTTGTTCCTGCATCTGCAACGGGTTTGATATTTTCGAAAGACACCGTTACGGTGTCCGGACTGCTCGTGGCTTTACCATCGCTTACCACCAGTTGCACGTTGTATTCCCCATATTTATCTGCAATAAATGTGGGGGATACCGTAGTGGCGAAGGATAGAGTTGCAGCACTTCCTGAAGGCTTGGATATGAACGTCCACTGATAGGTGAGGGTATCTCCATCCTCATCGTAACTTTGGAGGCCGTTGAGTATGACCGTTGAACCGATAATGTGCAACGATTGAGCCGGTCCTGCTTCTGCAACCGGTGCATGGTTGGCACACGCATCACCAATGCCGTTCCCGTCCGTATCTGCCTGGTCCGGGTTGGGAATAGTCACGCAATTGTCACAAACATTACCCACACCATCGCCATCCGTATCGGCCTGGTTCGCATTTGAAACGGTGGGGCAGTTATCGGTGCAGTCCCTTATACCGTCACCATCTGAATCAGTATCAGCGACCCCGCATCCACACACCCCGGGCTCAATCTTTTTTGGATCGTTGGGGCAGTTATCGCAGGCATCCCCTGCGCCGTCACTGGTAATAACCAACTCCATCTGGCAAACGGGTACACCTACAATTTTTCTACAGATCCAGTAGCCCACCAGATCTGAATCCGTCTGATCCGGATTGGATACGGAGGGGCAGTTATCGATTACGTCCCAAACACCGTCACCATCTGCGTCGCCGCCAAAGTGAGCTGCAAAGATATCCTCGTTGCCAAAACGAGCATCTACATACGCAATGTCTTTGCCAAAAACGTCGTTGAGGTACTGGTCGCTCGGATTGGTCGTGACACGTAAGGTTTTACCGGTCGACAAGCGGTAAACAAACACATCCAGATTGCCGTACAGGTCTGATTCATAACCGATGACGTCAACGTCGATGCTCGGCTCGTAATTGCCCACACCATTGTCAGCAACGGTTCTGACTTCACCCGTATCTATATTACGCGCCATGATGCGGGTCGATGGAGAGCCTTGGTCCTGTGCCTCCCAAGTGATCCACGGCCCGCTCGTGGATGCTTGACGCTCGTTCGTCGTCGGCGTCGCTGTCACTTGTACACGCGCATTATTCACAAGGTCATATGCAACCACGTCAAGCTGAGTACCGACCTTCTCAGACCAGACTACAAACCGATCGCCAATGTCGACTGCTGATGTTGGCGGAGTTGGTCCGGCAAGAACGCTCGCCTCTAATGGTGTTCCCAGCCAGGATAGATCATAGAGCATTACTTGTGCCGAGTTGGCACCGCCTTCCTGCCATACCACCTTGTTACCGTGGATTCTTGGTGCCTGGACAATGGCAGCGCTGCCGATCACATATCTCGCACCCGTGGATATCTGATACAGGATGATTTGACCACTCAGGCTCGTGGTACTGGCATACGCCGTATAGACAATGTAGTCACCACTCACGTCATTGAGGTTGTCGTCTGTCGGGGCGCTCGTGATCTGGACTACCGGTCCGAACG
>CAZVFG010000014.1:14283-27351 GCA_964626125.1 uncultured Methanoregula sp. | reverse complement strand
CAGTGCTTGTCGAGAATCCCGTACACCCACATGGTCATCTCGAAACCGAGGAACCTGATGTCATCGGCCGGGTCATGGTTTCCCACGCCAACGGGATTGCCCTCGCTGTCGGTTCCACCGCTCGCATCCACAATATGCAGGATTGCGTCTGCCTGCCGGAGATGATCGAGGAACTGGTTGCCCAGCCCCTTGCCCTTGTGTGCATCGGGGACAAGCCCCGCGACATCGATCAGGTTCACCGCCACAAACCGGTTCCCGTCCACGCATTTTTTGCAGGTGAGCCTGAGCTCCTTGCAGGGGCATTTTGTACGCACATATGCAACCCCGAAGTTCGGGTTGATGGTGGTGAACGGGTAGTTGGCGATCTCAGCATGTGCCATGGTTGCTGCCTTGAAAAAGGTGGATTTTCCGCAGTTGGGTTTTCCTGCAAGTGCAAGTGTGATCATGATATCCGCTTCCGTTTATGTGCTTCGCGTGATGAATGGTGAGCCGGACAGAACCTGACAAAGCTTTTCTTGCCAGTTTATTAAAATGTAAGTATGGCGTTTGTTCAAAAATCCATATATTATTTTGAAACCCCCGGCAAGGCGAACACTGCGGACGCAATCCGGTTTGCCATCGGGCGGGCACAGGAACTGGGTATCAAAAAAATTGTTGTGGCGAGTACATCCGGGGATACCGCAAAAACATGTTTTGACGCACTGAAAGGGACCGATCTTCACCTCATCGTCGTGACCCATGTCGTCGGATTTTCTAAACCGGGTGAATGGGAGTTCGATCAGAAAACGGCGGATTCCTTACGAAAGAACGGCGTCACCATCGTGACCGGCACCCATGCACTCTCCGGGCTCGAGCGTGCGCTCTCGCGCTCCCAAAAAGTCGGCGGGGGTTCACGCACCGAGGCGATCGCAGAGGCACTGCGCCGGGTGGTCGCTGTCGGGCTCAAGGTGGCAGTGGAGTGCGTGCTGATCGCTGCAGACAATGGTGCCGTCGGGGTGGATGAGGAGGTCGTTGCCCTTGGCGGGACGATGAGCGGTGCAGACACGGTGTGCGTTATCCGGCCCGCCAACACAGCGTCCTTCTTTGATCTCCAGGTACGCGAGATTGTCGCTATGCCGAGGGTCCGCTGATCATGTCGCTGGCTGCACTCAGGGACACCATCAATCTTCTGACAAAGGTACCTGTACTCTGGGTGCCGGGACTTGTCTGCGGGTTTCTCGCTGCAGTTCTCTGGCTGCTTTTGAACCAGGCAGGCCCGTTTTTTGCCGGCCGGCTTCTGATTATCTTTTCCCTTGTTTCACTGTTTTTCATTATTGGCATGCTTTCGATAATAAAAAAGAAAGAATCAACAATCCGGTCAATGCTTGAGTGCGGGGCCGGTTATTACTTCAAGGTGCTCGTTCCCACGCTTGTCATTGCCTTTGGTATCATTCTTGTCTTTGTGATGGTCGTGCTCACCCTCACGCTGGCAGGTTTAACACCGAACGCAGGACTGATCACATTTCTGGTTTTCGGCGTCGTGCTCCCGACCGTCGTTCTCACCTTTTTTTACGATACCGCTGTGATATTTGAAGACAAGAGGGTGTTTGATTCCCTCAACCGCAGCATCGATATTGTCACCACCAATCTTCTTGAAGTAATCCTCTTTTTTGCCGGCTGTCTTGTGATCGTCATGTCCATCAGCTTTATCCTGATGGTTGTCTGGACGGCATTTCTTGCCGACCGGCTCGAACCAATCACCTGGTATAATGAGACCCAGATCCAGGCGTTTTCGCCGGAACAGCTTTCCGGGATGATCGGTCAGGACGGAATTTGGATTACTGCGCTCATCATCTTTGTCTGGATGACGATCCTTATCCCCCTTCTCTATACCTACAAGGCATGTTTTTATCAGAGGATTGCAGGAAAAGTTGTTCCAATCCAGCAACAGGTGGGAGAGTTTGACAGCAAGGGGAGATGGTACAAATACTAATCAACAGTAATGGAAGATTCAATTTTTAAAATTTGATCCACAAAAACATCGCCATTGCAAACAGACCGCCCCCCATCGTTGCGAGCAGATTTGTCCCTGCATTTCCCAAAAATCCGCGGTTCTCCAGTGTTGCGCCGACAATACTATCAATATGGGTGCCAACAAACCCGGCTATCACACACGGCACCAGCATCCCTGGCGTGATCACGTTGAGAAGCAGGGCAACGAGGCACACGATAAAACCCCCGACAAGTGCAACAAGCTCTCCGGTTACGGTCACGCCCCCGTTTGTCCCGATCGGTACTTTTTTGAATGTTGTGATCATATATGGTGTCCCCCCGGTAACGCCAATCTCGCTTGCCATGGTGTCCGCCGCTGCCGTTGCAACACAACCGATATAAAGCACGATGAACTCCGGCCGCACGAAAACACCATAAAGCACAGCGGCCGCTGCCGCGACTATCCCGTTGGCAAAGACATTCCGGTATCCTCTTGCACCACTCCGTCCCTGTTCAACGCCGATCTTTTTCTTGAACTCGTACTTGTACCGGGTGGAGATAGACCCGAGGATAAAGAACGAGAGCATGATTAAAAACCAGCGGGCATCCGCAAAGACAATCAGGATGATTCCGATCAGCGCAGCAGAGAAGAGACCGGAAAGATCGGCCGTTTTAAACCGGAATGCAAAATAGCCAAATGTAAACGCAACAATCACCGCGATTACGACCATCTGCAGGTCTGCCTTGTAGTTGAGTTCATCGATCAGGTACATAGTCATCGCGATGCCGAGTGCCTCGATAACGAGCGAATCCTCGTATTTGAGCAGAATAACCTTAAGGAGCACTGCCACGATAAGTCCGAGGATGATGGTGAGTGGTACCATCCGGTTGAGATACACCATAACAAGGACTGCTGCCCATGCGGTTGCAATAATGTAATAGAGGTAGGTGTTGAGGTCATCAGCACCGGTACCAAAGACAATCTCACCCATCACGAGGATCGCAAGCGTACAGGAGAAATAGAAAAGCGGGAGGAGACCCAAGCCATAGAGCACGGCAAGAACGCAAAATGCGTAGGTGAGGTATTTGGTATCAAAAAACCGCTGGAGAACAAGAGAGTATACGATGACGAGAAGTCCCATGAGCCATGGGAGGTGGATGAACGGTGCAATCAGAATGGTGAACAGGGTGAGCAACGCCGCAAGCAACAACCCATGGTGTTTATCCATTGCCGATATATGGGTGCCCGGATGACAAGAATTTGTTCATCCGCAAACCGATACAATCCAAATGATCGATCGTGCTATCGACAGATTGCAGTTTTTCGATCACTATATGTGATTTCACGATCAACTTTTTGCGGAATGGTGCCTGCTGATCAACTGCCAAAAACGTTCGATTTTGTTAACGTCGAAAAGCGGTGGCTGAGCCGCTGGCGTGACGAGGATTTCTATTTTGACCGGAACTCAAAAAAACCGCACTTTGTTATTGACACTCCTCCGCCATACCCAACCGGGAGTTTCCATATCGGCAATGCGCTGAACTGGTGCTACATCGATTTTTTCGCCCGTTATAAGCGGATGCGTGGATTCAACGTAATGTTCCCGCAGGGGTGGGACTGCCATGGGCTCCCGACAGAAGTCAAAGTTGAAGAGATCAACAAGATCACAAAAAACGATGTCTCGCGCGAAGAGTTCAGGAGGATGTGCCGGGAGCTGACCCAGAAAAATATCGAGCAGATGCGGCAGACATTGCGAACGATGGCGTTCTCCGTTGACTGGAGCAACGAGTACATCACGATGAACCCGGAATACTTCAAAAAGACCCAGCTCTCGTTTTTACGGATGCTCAAATCCGGGTATATTTACCAGAGCGAGCACCCGGTCAATTTCTGTACCAGATGTGAAACCGCGATCGCATTTGCCGAGGTTGCGTATGATGAGCGTTCCACCCGCCTCAACTATTTCGACTTCGATGGAATGGCGATCGCAACCACCCGCCCCGAGCTGCTCGCTGCCTGTGTCGCCGTTGCGGTCCATCCGGATGACCAGCGGTATCATCACCTGAAAGGAAGAACGCTGCGCGTCCCGATATTTTCTCATCCGGTACCGGTTGTGCAGGATGAGGCAGTCGATCCCTCCTTCGGGTCTGGTGCCGTCATGATCTGTACCTTCGGGGACAAGCAGGACGTCCACTGGTGGAAGCAGCATAATCTCTCCCTTCGGAAAGCGATCGACCGCCGTGGAAGGATGACAGCACTTGCTGCGAAATACGCTGGCATGACCGCTGCCGAATGCCGCACCGCGATTCTTGCGGATATGAAGGCTCAGAACATTTTAAAAAAGCAGGAAGATCTTGACCAGCGTGTCGGCACCTGCTGGCGGTGCAAAACCCCAATCGAGATCCTTTCCGAGCGGCAGTGGTTCGTGAAGATCAAACCTGATGAAATTCTTGACGCGGCGCACCAGATTACGTGGTATCCCGAGCATATGCTGCGGCGGATGGAGAACTGGGTCGGGCAGATGGAGTGGGACTGGTGTATTTCCCGGCAGCGAATCTTTGCCACTCCAATCCCGGTCTGGTTCTGCAGGAAGTGTGGTGGTATGGTGGTGCCGGATGAAAAGGATCTGCCGCTCGACCCCACGCTCACAAAACCGAACCATCTCTGTCCTGGATGTGGAAGCAACGAATTCGTTGCAGAAGAAGATGTTCTCGATACATGGATGGACTCATCGATATCAGTGCTCAACGTCACTGGCTGGGACGGGAGCGGTACACCGACTATATTCCCGGCACAGATCCGCCCCCAGGGGCACGACATCATCAGGACGTGGGCATTCTACACAATCCTGCGTGCTGTTGCGCTTACGGGAAAACGCCCCTGGGACCAGATCCTGATCAACGGGATGGTGCTTGGTGAAGACGGTTTCAAGATGAGCAAGAGCCGGGGCAACATCATAGTACCCGATGAAATTTTATCAAAATACGGTGCTGATGCACTCCGGCAGTGGGCAGCGATGGGGGCTGCCACGGGTTCAGACATCATGTTCAACTGGAACGACGTGATCGCAGCGTCACGGTTCCAGACAAAGATGTGGAACATCGCACGGTTTGTCCTGATCCAACTGGAAAAGGAGGGGGTCGACAAAAACATACAGGTCACGGCGCTTGCCGACCGCTGGCTGCTCACCAGACTCTCCGACACGGTTGCAAAGGTCACCGAAGCGATGGAGCAGTACCAATTCGATACAGCGTTAAAGGCAATCCGCGAGTTTGCATGGGACGTGCTCGCAGACAACTACATCGAACTGGTCAAGGGGCGATTATATGCAAAGGATGCATCGAGAAAAAGCGCGTGCCTTGTGCTGCATACCGCATATGATTCGATCTGCCGCATGCTCGCACCGTTCTCCCCGTATTTTGCCGAGGAATGTTATTCGTACCTGAATTCGGAAAGCGTCCACCGGCAGCCATGGGTCACATTTACCTACGATGATCCGCAGGCGCTCCTGGAAGGGGATATCCTTACCAAGGTTGTTGCAGAGGTACGGAAATTCAAGCACGATTCGGGGTTGGCCCTCAATGCACCACTTGGTAGGATAACGATCTATGCACCGCACACAATCCAGGATGCGGGGGATACCGCCCGCACCCTCAATGCCGATGTCCACTGGCGTACCGATGCGGCACACCTTGATCGGGTCGTTACCGATATCGAATTCAACCGTTCTGTTGTCGGACCGAAATTCCGGAAACAGGCACAGGCATTCATGAATGCAATTCGTGCGCTCCCACCGGAGCAACTCGTGACTCCGCCAGCAACAATCAATCTTGAAGGTACTGAAGTTGTGGTACCGGAAAACGCGTTCATCCCCAGATTTTCGTACCTGGAAGGGGGGGCAATGGTTGACGTTGTCAGCGTCGGCGACGTGATCGTGACGATCCAGCGATCTGCCTGATGGTGGCAGCGACAAACCCAACGATCTCTTCTTTGGCTTTCATTGCATCGATAATGATAAACCGTGACGGATCAGCGCGGGCGAGCTCAAGGTAATTTTTCTGCACTTTTTCAAGGATTTCTTTTCGTTCAAAATGCTCCCGCCCGTTTTTTGCCGTGAGCCGTTCAAGCGCCGCATCAAGCGGTATGATGAAGAGAAATGTTTTGTCCGGGACAATCGTCCAGCAATTATGGAGCGACCGGAGCCACGCCATCGGTTGGGGAACAATACCTTCAAGCGTGACAGACTGGTAGGCGTACCTGCTGTCGGTATACCGGTCAGAGATGACGAGTCGTCCCTGTGCAAGTGCGGGACGGATAACGGTGGCGAGGTGCGCTGCATGGTCGGCAACAAAGAGGAGCGCTTCTGTTACCGGATCAGTCTGTTCGGCGATTGCCCTCCTGACAGAATCCCCCACCCATGTCGCCCCGGGTTCCCGGGTGAAGAGGGGATTAAGATCAGAAAGTAGTTCCACAAGTGCTGCATGGAGCGTGGTCTTCCCCGTGCCGTCAATACCTTCAAGGGTAATCAGCACAGGCATCCCTCCTGTACTAATGCGAGAGGGATTTCACCACGGTGAACAGCTGTGGCGATGATTGCACCATCGAATCCCGCATCGGCAAGCCGGTGAAGGTCGGTTTTTGTTGCCACGCCACCACCATACAGCATCTTTCCCGAGTATACAGAACGCAGCGACCGCAGCGCCGATCGATCGATTCCGCTCTGGGTGCCGACTGCACCGAGATTTAAAATAATGCACCCTTTAAAACCCAGCCGTTCCGCTTCCACCAGCACGTCAACCATGGTGCGGCCGGAGGGAATTACTTTTCCACGTTTAACGTCGAGGGAAAGAAAACCCCCTTTATACCGTGACAGATCATCACCGCAGGTCTCAGTCCCGATGATATTCACAATATGATCCCCTGATAGATACTCATTCGGGGTCCTGATCCCCCGGTCCACGTAACAACACGCCACCTTTTTTGCACATGCCCTGATAACGTCATCATGCGAACCTGTTTTTTCAATCCGGTCGAGGTCGGCGATATAAAGATTCTTCGGGCGGAGTTCGGAAATGTAGCGGACTGGTTCGGTGGTGCTGGAAAGCCCCCAGTCCAGCGGCAGGTAACCGGCACGGTTCCCCGCCTTTCCGTGCACGACGTTACCATGCCGCAGATCCATTGCCAGAACGATATCCATGCCCAACGCAATCACTATTAGCAAAAACGATCATTAAAGTTTATGCAATTGTTGGTCAGCCCTGGCACCATCGATGAAGCCCGGCGTTCTGTCGCCGCTGATATCATTGATGTTAAGAAACCGTCGGAGGGGTCACTTGGCGCCAACTTTCCCTGGGTGATTAAGGAGGTCAAGTCCTTTGCACAAAAACCCGTGAGTGCTGCGATTGGTGACTTTACTTACAAGCCCGGCGGAGCTTCGCTCGCTGCGTATGGCGCCGCCTGCGCAGGGGCTGATTACATCAAGATCGGACTTGCGTTCGATAGAGTGACACGGGCGCGTGATATGATCTCAGCGGTGGTCAAGGCGGTCAAAGATGAATTCCCGGAAAAAAAGGTCGTGATTGCTGCCTATTCTGATTACAAACGGATGGGAACCATTTCACCCTATGAAATGGCTCCGATCGCTGCTGAACTGGGCGCAGATGTGGCAATGGTGGACACGGGAATCAAGGACAGTAAAAGCACATTTGAATTCATGAATGAGGCTGACCTTATATCCTTCACTGCAAGAAATACCGACCTCGGGCTGAAAACAGCAGTTGCGGGATCACTTCGGTTTGAGGATATTACAGCCCTGAAACGTATCAATCCGGATATTATAGGAGTGCGGGGCATGGTCTGCGGAGGCGACCGGAACGCCACGATCAAAGAAGAGCTGATCGCGACCGCACTCGCCATGATCAGGTGACCTATGTATATGGAAAAACTTGAGGTGCCTCTCTCGCTCACGTTCGATGACGTGCTGCTGGAGCCGGCAGCATCGGAAATCGAACCGGCAGAAGCGGATGTCATATCGCGGTTCTCCAAACGGATTGCCCTCAATATCCCGCTTGTCAGCTCTGCGATGGACACGGTGACGGAATCGACGATGGCGATTGCACTCGCGCGCGAAGGCGGGCTCGGGGTCATCCACCGCAACATGACACCGGAGCGCGAGCTGCAGGAAGTAACTGCGGTCAAGCGGGCGGAGGAACTGATCGAGCGCGAAGTGCTCTATGTGGAGAAGACGGCAAAGGTCTCGGATGCCGCGCGCCTGATGAACCAGTACAGTATCGGCGGGGTGCCGGTTGTTGACAGGGGAAAGATTATAGGTATTGTCAGCCGCCGCGATGTACGGGCCATCAGCTCAAAACGGGGAGATGAGAAGATCACCGTCATCATGACAAAAAAACCGATTACCGTTTCAGAAGACATCACGTCGGATAAAGCCCTTGAAGTCATGTATACCAACAAGATTGAACGCCTGCCCGTCGTGGACCGGGCGGGAAGACTTGTCGGGATCATTACAATGCAGGACATCCTCGAGAAGCGGCAGTACCCGCTCGCGACCCGGGATACGAAGGGCAAGCTGCAGGTGGCTGCTGCCGTCGGGCCGTTCGATTTTTCCCGCGCGATGCTTCTTGATGAGAGGGGAGCCGATGCGCTCGTCGTGGACTGCGCTCACGGGCACAACCTGAAAGTAGTCAGGGGAGTCAGGGAGATCAAGGAGAGCGCGAAGGCAGATATCATCGCGGGCAACATCGCTACTGTCGCTGCGGCAGAGGCACTGATGGATACAAACGTTGACGGGATTAAAGTCGGTATCGGACCCGGGTCGATCTGCACCACGCGAATTGTTGCCGGTGTAGGTGTACCCCAGATCACCGCAGTCGCACAGGTGGCAGATGTGGTACGGGACGCGGACATTCCCATCATCGCTGATGGCGGCGTCCGCTTTTCCGGCGATGTGGCAAAAGCAATTGCTGCCGGTGCAGACAGCGTGATGATGGGCAGCATGTTTGCAGGAACCGATGAAGCGCCCGGTAAAGTGATCACGATCAAAGGCAGGAGATACAAACAATATCGCGGCATGGGATCGCTCGGTGTCATGAGCAGCGGGGAGTCAAGCGACCGGTATTTCCAGACAAAGGACATCGGCAGTACCAAGTTTGTGCCGGAAGGTGTGGAAGGGGTCACCCCGTATGTAGGCCATGTGGGCGAGGTTATCTACCAGCTTGTGGGTGGGCTCAAATCGGCGATGGGGTACACGGGCTCACGGACAATTCCTGATATGCATAAGAAAGCAAGGTTCGTGCGGATCACCAATGCCGGTATGGCGGAGAGCCACCCCCACAACATCCTCATCACGGACGAGGCGCCGAATTATCGGGTATTTGAGTGAATTTTTTTGGATAATTTTTTTATCTTTTTCTCTTGCGACAATACAACAGAAACATTGATATGATGAGTTCGTCCCCCTTCCACATTCCTAACGTTCCAGAATTCGGGGATGCAACCACCAGACTGATTATTTCTGCCGGATGTTCCTATGCAATGAAACATATAGGATGAACTGACTAATACCAAATTGTCTTACAAAGGAGGCATGGCTGTATGGATGCAAGCAAATACTATTTGTTGCCGAAACTGCAGTACGACTATAAGGCGCTGGCCCCGTATATTTCGGAAGAACAGCTGACCCTGCACCACACAAAGCACCATAACGCATATGTTACCGGTGCAAATGCACTTCTCCAGAAGTTTGATGCAGCGCGAAAGGACAACGCAGACCTTGATATGAAGGCGGCGCTGAGGGAGTTCTCGTTCCATGTCGGGGGTTTCCGGCTCCACAACCTGTTCTGGGAAAACCTTGCGCCTGCCGGCAACGGTGGCGGGGGCGCCCCGAAAAGCGAACTCGCAAAGGCACTCGATGCGGAATTCGGAAAATTCGACCGGTTCAAAAAGGAGTTCACCCAGACCGCGACCAGTGTCGAGGGCTCCGGCTGGGCAGCACTTTCCTACTGCCGCACGACAGACCGTCCGCTCATCATGCAGATCGAAAAACACAATTTCAACGTGATACCGGGCTTTGCTGTCCTGATGGTGCTCGATGTCTGGGAGCATGCGTACTATCTTGATTACAAGAATGACCGGGCAAAATTTGTCGAGGCGTTCTGGAACATCGTGAACTGGGACGAGGTAAACAAGCGTCTCGTTGCGTTTTTGAAAAAATAATTTTTTAATTTTTTTCAAATTTTTTTCAAAAGTACTCTGGATTTAGTAAAAAATTACAGATTTTTTTTTTTGGAAAGTTTTCCGTAGTCAATAATTATGTCAAAATTTTTGCCGGCCATCGGGCCCATTCAGTGATTTGTTTCTTTGGTAATTCTTAAAAAAACCAATATGAAGCGGCATCATCCATCAAGAGCGTAGTTGGTAGGTATATAAAATCCATAAATTTGCCTTATTTTGCCAAAATAACTGATTATTCTTCATTTTTTACTACCCATCACAATCGGGTAATCGTGGGTTTCTGGCAGCCTTTTTCGGAACTGAGCGGACATGAAGTAGGGTATCGCGAAATGCCTGTCTCAAGCCCGCTCAAGAGCAATTTTTTCCTTTGATTTTCAGGCTTATTTTTTGAAAACAAGCGATTATAGAAGAAATAAAAGTGCCGGTGAACACCAAAACCCTGTCGGTGTGAATCGATAGTGAAACGAGGGGATCGGAGCCCGTATCAGACTCCGATTGATGCATGAAGAGTACTGTCTGGAAATGGTCTCCTTACAGGTACCCATCAGCTACTGACCAGTTCGCGACCTTTTCCAAACGATAGGAGAAAAATTAAAAAATTTGATCGATGCAATCTTGCCATTCAACGAAAAATATTGCATAAGAAAACATGTCCCGCTATGTTTTCGGAGACGTCATTCTCGTCCCGTTCCCGTATGATGATGAGACTGCGAAAGTCCGCCCGGCAATTGTCATCGCAACACAATCCGATTGCGATCTAATCTGTTGTCCGATCCGCAGCTCACCGCGAGCTGGTGCGCTATGTATCCCGATCACCATCGATGACTTCGATGAAGGCGGGCTCGATCTCTTTTCGGAAAGTTATGTACAGACCGACACGGTGCGGATGGTGAAGAGCGGGGCGGTGATCGGAAAGAAGGGGCAGGTGACTGAGGATTTTATGGAGATACTAGGAAAAATGGGGCGGCAATAAAAATATTGGTCAGTAGAAATCCCTGATCTCACATCATTACCAGAGATCTATGATGACATGGTTTTCGATGGATATCGCAAGGGGGATGTTCGCCATTGGGGAGAGTGGCGGACACGAGAAGATACCGAAGGTATCTTCGCTGTGCCGCAGTGGCGGGGGCGAAGCCCTCAAGAATGTTATGAAAAACGATGATTTCTACAGACCTAAATACTCCTATCCTACCCCGATTACCCCTCATCAATCTTAAATACCGCCTCACACTAACATAAAGTAAGCACAATGCACGATGCTGTTGAGGTTGCCCGCCTGCTCGATATCCTTGGCAACCGGAACCGGCGGCGGATCATCGACCTGCTGCGGCAGAAGCCATGTTTTGTCACCGAAATCTCCGAGACACTCACGCTCTCGCCAAAAGCGGTGATCGAACACCTCCAGATGATGGAGCGCGAGGCAATACTTACGTGTCAGACCGATGACCGGCGGCGGAAATACTACTACCTTGCCAACGACATCATGGTGGAGGTGAGTCTGAAACGACTGGAGCACGAAGTCATGGCGGTGGAAGCGCAGGTTATGCAGGAGGCAGAAAACCGAGGGCTTCAGGACTCAGTTTCAATGCTTTCACGGATGATCCACTCGCACGACCGGCTCCTCGACAGTCTTGAGCAGATCAACCATGATATTGAGACCAAGCTGAACGACATTGCACACAACCATAAGGATATATTCAGGAATGAAAGAGAGCTGAGTGTACTCATCGCGCTCTCGCACGACAACCTCACCACAGATGAACTCGCCGGTGTCACCGGATGCGAAGGTGATGAACTCGCCTCGCTCATGCGCCGGCTTGAACGCCACAGGATTGTCGCGCGTGAGAAAGGGCGTTATATGCTCCGAGGTATCCATGCAGAATAATTCCAGCAACCCATACGACGATATCTTCTCCAATATCTCAAAAATCATGGAAGAGATCGTAAAGAACATGCCCGAGCACCAGCATGCACGCATTGTAGGATACACCATAATCACCCGCGGTTCGAATGAACCTCCGGCAGTATTCCGGATTGGCAGGGATAACGATGACGATGAGATTCCGTACGAAGTGATTGAATCTGATGATATGATCTATATCACTGCCGAAACGCCCCCGGATCCTAAGAACGCCCCGTTCGCTGACATCAGGGTAAATTCTATCCGAATCATTGTCGATGACCATGAAACGACGATATTACTCAATCATCCTGTCGATGTGATCCACAGCTGGTACCGCCTGCACCGCAGCGTTCTCGATATCACCCTTAAAAAAGTCAGGAATCTGTAATATTATTTCCTTTTTAAAAATAAGAAGAGAAGGTCCGAAATTATTCCAGTTTCCAGACCGCACGGTCCCTGCTGTTGAACGCAATCTCTACATACGATGTATCGGCAGTCAGGGATGAGGGCACTTCGTAAATAATATACCCGTCAACCGCATTACTCTCGCCTGGATACACAAAATCCGACATCGTACCGTGCGACAGCCCGAAGTCCTCGACATACTCCGCCCCAAACAGTTTGGGATAGAACTGCACTTCACGGACCTCAACTGGTGTATCTTCCACGTGGCCTCCTGATTTATCTGGGATGTAATGCGACTGATCGGCAGAAAAGACCTGATTGTCATAATGGACAATAATAGAATTCGCTTTCGGATACCACACCCGTGTGTCCCCGCGATTCACAATGCATACAAACACAAGGAGATGCTTGTTGCCCATCTTAGCATTCTGGTTGTACCATTTGTTGTCCTTGTCATTGTGCCATTGATAGGTTTCATTCATCCATTTTTTGTAAACAGTTCCCTGGCTCGCGGTCTTCCCGCTGCTGAAGTTGA
>CAZVFG010000014.1:1917-14183 GCA_964626125.1 uncultured Methanoregula sp. | reverse complement strand
TACCTTGTCCCGTGGAGCCCGAAAACCGGGGTATTACGACAAAATACATACTAGCAATGACAATGATGATGACGACTGCCGCTGCAAGGATAAAGCTATTTTTTGGGATACAACGTGGCGTTGGAGAATCTCCCGTGGAAGGAAGCTGTGGAGATCCGGTTTCCTGCGCGTGTGGTATTGAAGTGGGCAGAGGTAACGGAGGAGCCGGTGGTGAAGGGGGTGGAGGGAGTTCTCCGACCGGGGCTCCACAGTATTTACAAAATTTCTGATAGGACGCTACTTCTTTTCCGCATGACGGGCAGAACTGCATAGTATCTACATGAGGTTGAAGTGAATTTAAGGTTTATTTTTCCTTTCTGACTCTATTTTAAAAAGATGGGGGTGATCATTCAAGTTTCCAGATCGCTAAGTTCTGCGAACTGAGGACAACCTGCACATAGGTTTTGTCAGGAGTTAATGATAAAGGGACTTCGAAAATGATGTGCCTGTCGATGGCGTTGCTCTCCCCTGGCGTCAGGTATGCCAGTTCCGTACCATGGGAATACCCGAGTCTTCGACATATTCCGATCCATAGAGCTTGTGGAAGGATTCAATCTCCCCAATTCTCAGGATTACAGGTGCAGAATCTGTTGTCTTTTCTGTCCGGGGAACGGCATGGGTGGGATCCGGATAATACAGGGTGCCGTCATACCAGACAGACATGCCGGAGGTTCTGGGAGGGATCGAGCGGTCGGTATCCCGGTTCACGACATTAAGAAAGAGGATCAGGTACTTTTTACCCACACCCGGTTTTTTTGTTGTGTATATCGTCTCTTTGGGATCGAACATCTGGTATAGGTCGTTGATCCAGGAGCGGTAGACCGTTGCTTCACTGATACTCTTATTACTCCCGAACAAGTACGGTTCTTTGATTTTCAGTGCGTTCGGGAATGGTCCTGGTGTCGGTGTCGGAAGGGATGTTGTCACAACGGTCATCGGGGATGGTATCGGGGCTGCAATTGTTGCCGGTAGTGGAGTGGTTAGCTGGGCACTCTGATCTTTCGGAGGATTCGTTCCAAACATGGAACAACCGCCAGTCAATACGAGGGCAATAATACAAAAAGGGTGAGAATTGAATGACGATTCATACTTCAACCTTTCGCTTCAAAGGTAAAAACGCAATGATTTAGAGTATTATAAAATATTGTATAAAAAAGACGAGCTGGTCTTACACCCCGACCAGAGTGTTCGATCCCACCCACTGCGGGATCGTCTTTTTGTCGGAATGATACTCATGGAACTGCCGCAGTGATACGGTAAGATCGCGCGTGAAGGCAAAATATCCTATCTGGGTGTTTTTGCATAATTTCATTGCCATGTCGTATAATCCCCGTGGATCCGGACGCGCTTCGCCCAGCCAGATGTGGAAGATGTTTCCACCATCCACGATCGGGAAGAATATGTGCTCAATTTCCATGCGCTTGGTGAGCGGGACGTTTGCCCCAGGTGCCACATGGGTGCCATTTGTATAGTAAATAGGCAGGTCGTGTGACTTGCCCAGCATCTCGAGGGTGTATTTAACGTCCCCTTTGATCACATTGCGGGCAAGATCGTGATACCGTTTATCGAGAAGGTCAGCAACTGCGAACCGTTGCCCGGTCGTTTCTGCAGGAGTACGGGCGAGAGCGATCGTCATATTATTGTCCTGAGAGAGCTTGCGGGCATAAAGATCCATCTCTGTCATCGCGCGGATGGCGAGCTTGAACGCCTCCTTTGATTCATGGAGCTGTTTACCCACATGATGCTGTACCATCTCGTTCACCCCGACTACACCGATGGTGTAAACGAGCCCCTCGAGATCGACAGCAACAGCTCCCCTTTCACCGGTATTGGGATCTTTCGGGCGCTGCATCGCAAACGGCATCCTGCTGTGCGCCCGGATCTGGTCCATCCAGCGACGCTTGATCTTAAAAATTTCAATGGCAACATCCATGAGCGCTTTTAACTCGGCAATGAGACGTTTATCATCACCTTCGGCCTTGTAGGCTGCACGAGGGCAGTTCACTGAGACGACCTGCCACGATCCCATGGAAAAGTGCCTGCCATCCATGAAGTAAAGTTTTTTCTCGAAATCTGAATCCTTGTCCGCGACCGCAGAAAACTGGTATGCGCAGCACTGGTAGCATGAGATGCCCTTGCCCGCCCCCCGGTATTGAGGAAGCTGGTTGTCGTAATAGGGCGTGCCGAACTTGCTTGCCAGTTCAAAGGTGAGCAGGTACAGCTCCTGGTAAGTCGGAAGGTCGGGGTGTGCACGGTTAAACTCTTCCCGTTCGTTCATGAAATCCGGTTCGATCGAGATCTCAGGTTTTGGGAAACTGAACGGCTTACCCCAGTAATCACCTTCAAGCATCACCTCCATGATTGCTTTGAAGAGCAGACGCACCTCGCGCTCGAATTCCCCGTAGGTTTTTAGGGGGACGGATTTTCCGTCCCAGACCTTTCCCTTATATACGCACGGTTTATCGAGCCAGAGACTGGGGACACCAGGCGAGAGCTGAATTGACGAGAAGACAAGCTGCCCGCCCCGGGCAACCATCATCTGCGTCATCTCATAGACAAACATCTGCATCAGCTGCTTGATCTCCTCATAGGAAATTCCCTCAAGGTAGGGTGCAAGGAAGGTGAGAAAGTTATAGTATCCCTGACCACCGGCAAAGTTTGTCTGGGCTGACCCCAGCGCCTTGACTGCATGGAGGATCGCTACCTCTGCCCTTTTTGCCGGACCCGCGACCGATGCTTTTGTACCGTTACCGTCAGGCATCAGCCCGTAATAGAAGAAATACCGCAGGTCCCAGTCCTGGCAGAAGGGACGCGTCCCGAAATATTCGAGGTCGTGGATATGCATCTCACCGGAAAGGTGGTAGTCGGCAAGGTCAGGCGGGAGCTGGAGCAGGTACTGTTCTTTTGAGATCTTGTCTGCCTTTTTCTTGTGGGATGTTTCCGCGTTTTCCTGCAGGTTCGCATTATCGTGCGCTTCGAATCCCCTGCCGACATCAATCAGGTGGGCATCAAAGACGGGGGTACCAACACGTGTGCATACATTACGGTACTGCACCAGTCCCTTTTCAAGAAGGGCCATGTTGACTACTTCCCGAATCAGGGGGCCGGAGAGGTATTTTAATCCCATTCCCCGGATCCGCTGCTCTACTTCACGGGCGATCTCCTGGGCCTGTTCCTCGCTTGCACCCACATACCCGTAGAAAGTCTCAACGAGCCGGGTCTCTTCAACGATCTGGCGGACGATCCGGCTCCGGTCGTAATCAACGATATGCCCGTCAGTTGTCCTGACCTGGGGGAGAGGGGGGATGTAGACGCCGTCAAGCGTCTTCTGTTTGGTCTCGCGCAGTCCCATCATGCACCCGTAACGAAGTTTGCGATGCAATCTGAATTCAGTTTGCCTCCCAAGAAGATTTCATCGGTGGTGAGAAAGTCACTGTCTTTTTGGATAACCGGCGCTTCGTTTACAAAAATCCCGTTGAGCCGTAGTTCGGTCAGCGATTCCGCTGTGGACATGTCATGTTCTGAAAAAAAAACATTGTTCTTCTTCAGGTATACTTTGAGTTCCTCGCAGTGCGGGCAATATTCCAATGTGTAAACGATAATCTGGCGCGTCGTGCTCAGAGCGACCACCCCGTTGAGCTAAATACATTTTATTCTTTATTGTAATAAAAAATTGTTATACCACTTCGGGAGATCCTGCATAGGGCGACCTTTATGGGAAAGCAAACGGGAAAAGAAGTACCCTTAAAGGAAGGGTGACAATATTCTAACCATGGTCAGGGCGTTTGTTGCACTCGAACTTTCTGATGAGATCAGGCTACAGCTCAGCGAGGCACAGATTCTGCTGAAGCGGTGCAGCGCACGCATGACATGGGTCGAACCCAGAAATATTCATATCACTGTCAAATTTCTCGGGGAGGTTGAGAACACAAAAATCCCTGATGTAAAGGCTGCGCTCACCTCAATTGCATTCGGGCCATTTTCAATCTCCACCGGCACAATAACGGTCAATGATCCCAGACGCCCATTCACGGTGTGGTGCGGGATTGAAGACAAAGGACGGGGATCGGACCTCCTGCATCGAGTGGATGATGTGCTCGTACCCCTCGGATTTACCTGTGAAAAACGCCGTTTTACGCCCCATGCAACGGTTGCCCGTGTGAAACGGTTCGATCCGTCACTGATGGAGGCATTGAAATCCTTATCTGACAGGACATACGGAAGTTGTATGGTAACCGGCATGAAGCTCAAGAAAAGCACCCTTGCACCACAGGGGCCAATCTACGAAGATCTGCTGGAGGTCGTATGGTGAAAAGGTCAGGAATTGAGGAGCGGGTGCTCACCCGCATCCGCCCCACCCGGGATGAGCGTGACCAAATCTGCGGTGTTGCATGCCGGTTGCTCGAAGCCATCTCAGCGAGCGGTCAGGCAGAGGGCATGCTGGTCGGATCCATCGCACGCAATACCTGGATACATGGCGAACACGATATCGATGTTTTTCTCCTCTTTGACCCATCCCTGTCCCGCGAAGCTCTGGAAGAGCGGGGAATGGCACTGGCGCGCCGGATCGCTGCCCGGTTCACTGACAGGTTCTTCGAGAAGTATGCTGAACACCCCTACATCTATGCTTCTATCGAAGATATTGATATTGACCTTGTCCCATGCTATGCGGTGGAAAGCGCGACAAAGATACAAAGTGCAGTTGACCGTACACCTTTTCACACACGGTATATCACCGATAAGATCAACGGGTTGATCGATGACGTCCTGCTCTTTAAACAGTTTGCAAAGAGTGGCGGGATCTACGGGTCAGACCAGATGACCGAAGGATTCTCCGGCTACCTGTGTGAGCTCCTTGTGCTGAACTACGGGGGTTTCATCCCGCTCCTTGAAGCAGTTGCATCATGGAAACCCGGTACAGTTATCGATCTTGAGCATCATTCAGCAAAGACGTTTGACGAGCCTCTTGTTGTTATTGATCCGGTCGATCCAAAACGAAACGTTGCCGCATCCGTATCGCTCGACCGGATGGTGGAGTTCATCGAGCTTGCCAGAGGATACCTTGAAACACCGTCGGAGGAGTTTTTCCAAGTTCAGGAACCGCCCTCGATTACCTACGACGACCTTGATGAGACCCTCAAACGGAGGGGAACCACTCTCCTTGCGATCACATTTACAACACCGCCATATATAGAGGAGATCGTCGTCCCTCAGCTGAAACGCAGTGTCATTGCGATCCACAAGCATCTCGAGCGCAGCGGGTTTGTCGTGCACCATGCTGATTACCGGATGGAACAGGAACAGTGCATGCTCCTCTTCGAACTCCTCGTCTCCAGACTCCCCCGTATCCGCCGTCACATGGGCCCCCCCCTCTGGAACCGGGTACATGCAGAGAAGTTCAGGGAGAAGCACCGTGAGTCCGCACTCCCGGGACCTTATATAGAAAACGGCCGGTACGAGATGGAAGTCATTCGGGAATTCACCGATGCAAAAAGTCTGCTGACCTCTCCTTCGCTCCTCAATGTGAGCCTCGGCAAGCATGTCAGGCATGCAATGGAAAATGGCTGGCGGGTCGACGAAGATGCAGCGTGCTGGCAGGAATGTTTTGCCCCATTCTTTGCAGTTTTCTTTGAACGGTGCTCTCCCCTGACACGGATTCTGGCGAGAAAATAATACTATGAATTCATGGGAGATCGCCTCAAGAATCGGACCTCACTCATATCGCAATTCTGACTGTAATCCCAGTGACAAGACCATTTCTTATTTTACGGTATAATGGAGGAATAACAATCAGTTTTTTTGGTGATGGGTTCACTGATGCCCGAGAATGCCGGACTGCCCATGGCAAAAAAAGTATTATTTTTTGGAATTTTTCAAAATCTTTGATTCTGCGAGCTTCTCTATGGACGCTTCGTCAGCACCACCCATAATGGTGAGTTTTTTATTCCTGACAGCGTTTTCGACAAAGATTCTGCCGGTTGGTGTGCGGATAATGAGCGTCGTGGATTCGGCAGGGCTTCCTACTGCTCCTGCTGAGATATCGGAAAACACCGACGTAAGGTCTGTGCAGATATGGCATCCTTTCCGGACACATTCCCCGAGCTCATTTTGTGTAAGTGATGCCTTATCCCCATTCTGCATCAGGATCTCAAGTTTCCCCTTGACATCCATCTTCCTGATCTGGGCGGGATCAATCTTTTTTTCTCCTTTCAGTTTTC
The DNA here is from genome assembly GCA_964626125.1 of uncultured Methanoregula sp. Lineage (GTDB taxonomy): Archaea > Halobacteriota > Methanomicrobia > Methanomicrobiales > Methanospirillaceae > MVRE01. The sequence goes on along the minus strand of CAZVFG010000014.1, from coordinate 7,926 downwards.
CCAGTACAAGAGCTGAATAATCAAAGGTTTCTGTACAGAACAATCCAAGCACCAACCGGATCGAAGATGCATACGTTTTTACCAGATCATTGTCAGATCCCCGCATCCGTGCAACTGCCTGCACAACACAGGGGACGCCGACGACTGCAATCCTGCGGTATTTTCTCTCAATTATTGCAGTTTTAAGTGCTGCGAGCAGAGGCACCCACCAGCTGTACCTGCTCCCTGCCTCGCTGATGAGCACATCGGTTTTTGTGATGACGACCGAACCGGGTTTCAGGGTCCACCGGTCCTCAGTCACGGTCACAACGGCATCGATGAAGCCCTCGTCAAGGGCATTTGACAAAATAGCGGTAACCGCGCCCCCGCTCTGCCGGCGTGGGACTTCAAATGCCGCCTTTGCGGTGACAAGGTCAAGGTACTCGCCCAGCGTCTGGCAGGGCTGGTCGCTGAGCCGGGGGCAGACTTCATAACATGCCCCGCACTGCACACCGTCGGTCGCCTCTTTGCAATATCCATTGTTTTTAGGACTGGCAACCATCTCCCCCTCCTCAAAAAAGAGGGCATCTGCAGGGCAGACTGCAACACACGCACCGCAGCCGGAACACTTCCCTGTGTCCCAGACCCGGGTTTTGAGATCAAGATAACTGTTCTCTGCCATGGTAATCACTCCCAAGTATATTTGTTCGCAAACGGTCGGACACTTGCCGGAACGATCCGGGTGTAGTCCGAAGCGAGCAGCGAAGTTGGGTCGAGCGAAAACCTCGATGCAAAATCCCTGACCACAGGTACGATCATATGTTTCTCATCATCACTTGCAGGCTTCTGTTTTGCCCCGACACCAAGGATGTTGTCCGGTACGTTTCCCCGTATGAAAATTTCCCCGCCATGAATGCCGCTGCCAACTCCTCGCTCTGAAAGGGGAGGAATGCCAGTGAGTCCGAGCACAATCAGGAGCCCTCCAGCCATGTACTCCCCCAGAAATGCACGGGCTGATCCTCCAACAACCAGCACCGGGCGTTTATCCATGTACTGCTTCATGTGGATCCCGCCGCGGTATCCGATGTCATCCCGCACATATACTCTACCTCCCCGCATACTGTGGCCAACCGCATCGCCTGCGCTCCCGTGGATCACGATGCAGCCGCGATCCATGGTATTGCCCGGTGCGTGATCTGCATTACCATGAACAATTAATGTAGGGCCGCTCATGAACATGCCGAGGTCGCCTCCGGGGACTCCATTCACTGTGATCGTAACCCCCTCACCCCGCAGGCCATCCGCGATGAACCGCTGACCGAGCACGTTGTCGATCATAATCTCGGTCACACCGTCGGCAACTGCCTTTCGGATCATCTGGTTGAGCGGGGTGTAGTGGATTTCTCTCGCATCGATACGCACCGATTTTGCCACGTGGTTATGCCCCCACGGTTTTTACGTCAAGCACCTGCATCAGCGCTTCATCCAGCATATACCCCCGGAGACGGTCCCGGTTGCCACGCAGGCTCTCGATGCTGTTGATGCCTGCTGCACCCATCAGTTCCGCAAGCTCAAGGGTCCAGCCATGGATCAGGTTCTCCACCTGAACAGACGCCTCATCAGGGTTAAGCCGTGCGACAAGGTCGGGGCGCTGGGTGGCAATCCCCCATGCACAGAGTCCCCGGTAGCAGGTGCCGCAGACCCGGCATCCCATCGCCACAAGGGCTGAGGTGCCGATATACACTGCATCAGCACCGAGCGCTATCACTTTTGCCACGTCTGCGCTCTCACGGATTCCACCGCTCGCGATAATCGAGACCTCGTTTCTTATCCTCTGCTGACGGAGTTTGGCATCGACGCTCGCTACTGCCGCTTCAATCGGGATGCCCACGTGGTCGCGGAATACCCTTGGTGCTGCCCCTGTGCCACCCCGGAACCCGTCAATCACCACCGCATCAGCAGAAGAACGGGCGATGCCTGCGGCGATCGCTGCAGAGTTATGGACCGCAGCGATCTTGACAAAGACCGGTTTTTTCCATTCAGTTGCCTCCTTGAGGCTCCGGACAAGCTGCTTGAGGTCTTCGATACTGTAGATATCGTGGTGAGGTGCCGGGCTGATTGCGTCACTCCCTTCAGGGATCATCCGGGTACGTGAGACGTCGGCACAGACCTTTTCGCCCGGCAGGTGGCCGCCGATTCCTGGTTTTGCCCCCTGTCCGATTTTTATTTCTATGGCGGCTCCACGTTCAAGGTAATTGATGTCAACCCCGAACCTTCCTGATGCAACCTGGACAATCATGTGCTTCTGGTAGGGGTAGAGCGCTTCATGGAGCCCCCCTTCACCGGTTCCCATAAAAGTCCCGATCCGGCTCACTGCTTTTGCAAGCGCGAGCTGTGCGTTCAGGCTGATGGCGCCATAGCTCATGTGCCCGACCATAATGGGTGTTTCAATCTGGAGGTTCGGGGTGAGCTGTGTAAGCAGTTCCACATCGCCAGAGGATGATTCTTTGAGAGAGAGCGCTGCAGGCTTTTTCCCGAGATGGGTGCGCAGCTCCATCGGTTCACGGAGCGGGTCGATACTTGGGTTGGTCACCTGGCAGGCATCGAGAACAAGCCGGTCGAATATGACAGGATACGGCAGCGCATTGCCCATGCCGGAGAGGATGATCTTACCTGTTTTTGCCTGATTGAAGATTGCCTCCCGGATCTCCCGTGTCCAGAGCGGGTGGCTCCGGTAATCAGTCGGCTTTTCGGAGATGTCGATCGCATCGCGCGGGCAGAACGCAAGACAACGGTGACAGGCAACACAATTGCGGGAATTTATTCGGATCTTGTCACCATCATTACGGAACACTCCGTACGAGCAGTTCTCGACACACCTGCCACAGAGCATGCAGCGTTCGGGATCTATTTTAACCCTGAACCGGAGAGGGATGCTGCCGATGGTCACGCGTACACCTTTCCGATGACCGGATCTCCTGCTTTTGGCATCCTGATATCCTGGACATCCGGTTCGAGCCGGCGGATGGCCGCCTCCTCGCTGGAGATATAAAGACGATCGCCGAGTTCACCGCTGACCAGTGGCCGAAGCTTGATCCGATCAGTGAATCCGACGAGCGAATGGTCATTTGCCACACAGATGGCAAATGGCCCGTTCATCAGTGCTGGACCATACGCGAGCCGGATTGCACGGTTAAGTTCCCGTTGTTTGTCCGGCATTGCATCAATCTCCTCCCAGAACGGTGGTGCAAGTGCCCGTACTGCCATCTTTTCAGACAGCCCGTGCTTTCTGACAAGCAGATCAAAGAGGTATGCGACAACCTCGGTATCGGTGTACATTGTGCATTGATAACCGTAGCTTTCAATATAGCGCCGGTTTGTCCCGTATGACGTAATCTCTCCATTGTGGACGACACTCCAGTTCAGGAGGTTGAAGGGGTGCGCCCCGCCCCACCACCCGGGAGTATTGGTGGGATACCGGTTGTGGGCAAGCCAGAGATATCCTTTATAGTCCTGGATCCGGTAAAAGTCTGCAACTTCATCTGGCCAGCCCGCTGCCTTAAAGACACCAAGGTTTTTACCTGATGAAAAGATGAGGGTCCCGTTCTTTGCAGTGTTGACCTTCATGACAAGGTGGGTTACGATGTCCTCGTCCGGTGTGGTGCTCTTGGGCATCAGGCTGCGATCAGGGCGGAAGAAATACCGCCAGGGCGTGTGTACTTTCCTGATATTTGGCTGCTCGTAGGTCTTTATTTGTTCGTCATGAACGATTGTTCCCCATTTATCCAGCTCTGCATCAAGCGCCACCTTGTTCTCCCGGATATTGTCAAAAAACACGTGAAGCGCAAAGTAGTCCCTGTACTCCGGGTAGATGCCATACGCGACGTACCCGGCACCCTCTCCGCTTCCCCGCTCGTTCATCATGGAGAGCGCGGCTTTGATCTTGCTCCCGTCCATGCACTGGCGGCGCCTGTCTATCACACCAATAATACCACACATATATTATCCCGGAATCGAATGATCAGGTAAAGTACTTGAACATTTGTTCAAGTAGATTTGTTGACAACGTATAAATATAATTGGGTGGAACATGTCTTCCAGTATGTCGAAAGATGTCATCGGTAACACGTTAGAGAGAATTGCAGCGGATGATGTAAAATTTATCCGGCTTCAGTTCAATGATGTGATGGGACAGCCAAAAAATGCTGCGATCCCGGTTGCACAGGCAGAAAAGGCACTGACAGACGGGACTTGGTTTGATGGATCCTCAATCGAAGGGTTTACCCGTATTGAAGAGTCAGACATGCTGCTCAAGGCAGACCCTGCATCTTATACAGTACTTCCATGGCGTACTGCTGAGGGGAAGGTAGCAAGATTTGTCTGTGATGTTTATACGTACGGGAACAAACCGTTTGAAGGTGACCCGAGGTATATCCTCAAAAAAATGATGGCGGACGCAGCCAAGATGGGATATGTCTTTAATACGGGTCCAGAGCTTGAATTTTTCCTTTTCAAGTTAATTGATGGAAAACCGACAACCCAGTTCCCTGACCAGGGAGGTTACTTTGATCTTGCACCAAACGACTCGGCTGAGGATGTCCGCCGTGAGATCGTACTCGCCCTGATTGAAATGGGATTCGAAATCGAAATGTCTCATCACGAAGTCGCACCGAGCCAGCATGAAATCGATTTCAAGTATGGTGATGCGGTCACAACCGCAGACCGTGTGATGACCCAGAAGTTTACCACCAAAGCAATTGCATTGAAGCATGGACTCCATGCATCATTCATGGCAAAACCCATCGCGGGGATTAACGGGAGCGGTATGCACACCCATGGGTCGCTTGCCAAAGGCGGAAAAAATGCATTTTATGATCCGGATGCGCCGAAGGGACTTAGCGATGTCGCACTCTACTATATAGGCGGGCTGCTGAAGCATGCAAAAGCTATCACCCGTGTTGCCAATCCAACCATCAACTCATACAAGCGACTCGTCCCTGGTTATGAAGCCCCATGCTACATTTCATGGAGTACGACCAATCGCTCCGCATTGATCCGAGTTCCAGCCGCACGTGGCAACAGCACCCGCGCAGAATTCCGGAGTCCGGACCCGATGTGCAACCCCTATCTCACATTTGCATGCATGCTTGCTGCCGGTCTCGATGGCATCAAGAACAAAATTATGCCGCCGCAAAGTACCGATACGAACATCTACCACCTTGGTCCGCGGGAGCGGAAAAAACTTAAAATCGATATGCTGCCCGGAAGCCTCATGGAATCCCACGATTACCTTATGAAGGATCCAGTGCTCTGTAGCACACTTGGCAACCACATCATGGATACCCTGACCCGCATCACAGAACAGGAGACCGATGCCTTCCGTCTGGCAGTCCACCCGTGGGAGCTGGACAGGTACCTCCCGAATTACTAATTTTTTTTCCGCTCAAAAGATAGTTCTATAAACCTAGGAATACAATTTCCTTCCAGCAGTTTATTAGAAAAACTGCACCTGCAACTCAGATAAGGCAATCCACCGGACTTTTCATCCGGCAGGGAACGCTGAACGATATGTTCATCTGATCCGCTGCATGCATCTCAAAAGATTACGGTGAATTGAAAATGTCATTAGACACAGGAGCAACAGCATGGATTCTCGCGTCAACAGCACTTGTGATGCTGATGACGCCCGGTGTGGGATTTTTCTACGGCGGTCTTGTCCGTAAGAAAAATTTCATCTCGATGATTACGCTCTCGTTCGTAGCGTTTGCACTGGTGAGTATACAGTGGGTTATCCTTGGGTATTCACTTGCCTTTGGGCCGGATGTCGGGGGTTTCATCGGTAACCTTGACTTCCTCGGGTTAAATGGCGTCGGGATGGACCCCGGGTCGTACAGCCCGGAAATTCCCGGACTGTTATACATGGTTTTCCAGCTGGTGTTTGCAACCGTAACGATGGCAATTGTGACATCGGCTTTTGCTGAGCGTATTAAGTTCTCCGCATACCTCGTCTTTGCACTTCTCTGGACAACC
>CAZVFG010000014.1:0-1817 GCA_964626125.1 uncultured Methanoregula sp. | reverse complement strand
GGGCTTGCCGCAAATGCATTCGTCACAACAAACACTGCAGCTGCAGCGGCAGCAATGACATGGCTTCTCGTAAGCTGGATACATGGAAAACCGAGCTCGCTCGGGTTCGTGAGTGGAGCTGTCGCGGGACTTGTTGCGATTACACCAGGAGCTGGATACGTGACACCGATGGCTGCTATCGTAATCGGTGCAGTTGCCGGTGTTCTCTGCTATGGTATGATGCTCTTCCGGATTAAGAAGGGGCTCGACGAGAGCCTTGACGCATGGTCAATTCATGGCATGGGAGGTCTCTGGGGCGCTCTCGCGACGGGTATCTTTGCTATGGCAGCAGTCAACGGAGCTTCCGGACTGATTGAAGGTAACATCAATCAGTTCGTGGCAAATGCAGTTGGTGCGTTCTCTGCACTGATTTATGCGTTTGTCGTGACCTACATACTCGCGGTAATTGTTGACAAAACGATTGGGCTGCGCGTTACTGAGGAAGAAGAATATGTCGGGCTCGACATAAGCCAACACGGCGAGCGTGCCTAGAGCTGATCATCATGAAAATGGTAAAAGCAATTATCAAACCGGAACGGCTTGAGTTCGTAAAAAAAGCTCTTGAAGAGAAAGGATTTGCCGGAATGACCATCTCAGAAGTGAAAGGCCGTGGTGAGCAGAAAGGGATTACTCTCGAATATCGCGGGAAGACAATGATAGTGGATATGCTGCCCAAGATCCAGATCGAGATGGTTGTCAGAGACGAACACCTGGATAACCTGATCACAACGATCACTGAAGAAGCGAGGACCGGGAAAATCGGGGATGGAAAGATCTTCGTTATGCCAGTGGAAAAAACAATCAGGATACGAACCGGAGAGGTAGAGGGGTAAAAAAATTTATTATAACATCAGAAATGAATCTCAAATTATTTTTCAATGTTCCACGTGACCTGCTTCTCTTGGATGCTTGTATTGATGTGATGCAAGTATCCGATGAAATCAATAAACGCTGCAACGTATGCACGACCATCCGCAACATTATTCACATCATAGTTTTTCTTTTCCATGACATGGTAAAAACGGTGCCTGAAATCATCTTCCATAGTCTTAGGGATAATCCCGGTTAGTTCCTCGGAGTTGCCGGTTTTGAATGCTCTCTCTGCCTTCGGAATGACCGGGCTCACATCAAGTCCAGCGGGTTTCATGCAGGCATATAGCGTCCTCTCACCGTCACGGTGGAGCCGTTTCGCAGTCTCGAAATACCAGTTGATAGCGATATCCTGCACATCCTTGCCGGCTCTGCGTTCACAGAACGTCTTCTCAAAAAGGTTTTTCAATTTATTCTCGGACGCTTCCGGAACCCAGATCAGGATATAATTTACATTACCTGTATCCAGTGCCATCTTTGCTGCGTTCATAACCGGTCCGTTTGTTATATCATAATTTGGCGGCATATTCATCTACTCCTTCTTTGCCTTTTTTCCGATGCAGATCTTACATTCCAAAATTTTTTTTAATTTTCTTTTGCCAGCCGGTTCTTTTCAGATTTTTTCTTAAAAAACCGTTCAGCAACTGCGCGGCACCTTGAATTACTGTCGGTGAGAAAAATGTCGGTATCACGAGAGATCTCATCCCTTTTCGTTGATGATAGAGTCCTTATCCAGTTCTGGATAAGATCCTCTGTTATCTCAAAATGAAACTGAAGCCCGGTTGCAGAACCAATATCAAATGCCTGGTTCCTGACATTGTTTCCCGCGCAGAGAATCCTCCCGTTTATAGGGATATCGAAGGTCTCACCGTGCATCTGGAATACCCTGAACATTGAAGAAAAACTAT
>CAZVFG010000013.1:21303-28697 GCA_964626125.1 uncultured Methanoregula sp. | reverse complement strand
GCAGCAACCGTTGCCGTCTGCCCGTGATCAAACGGGCTGACCTCGACATAATCAAAAGCAACTGCCTGCGGACCGATGGCGGTGATCAGGTCCCGGATATCCTGCGGTGCCAGCCCGAACGGCTCGGGTGTGCCAACTCCGGGGGTCAGGCAGCAGTCGATGACATCGGCATCAATGGAGAGGTACATACGTTTTTTCAATACGGCGTCCTGGATCTCCTCAAGTACCGGTTTCATGCCGCGCTTGTGTATCTCATCAGCCGTGAAGAGCATGAGGGACCGGGCCAGTTCGAACTGTTCGTGGGTCCCGCTCCGTGCGCCGACTATGATGATGTCGTCAACTCCCTCTTCAAGGACGCGATGTGTCGTGCACGCATGATTATGCGGTGTCCCACGGAACTCACCCCTCAGGTCGAGATGGGCATCACAGACAACATAGCAATCCGGTCTGGCTGCACGCACGGCTCCGGTGGTGATGGAATGTTCCCCGCCGAGCATGACGGGAACTTTGCCATCCCTGATGATATTTTCCACCACTTCAAAAACGTCACTGACCATACCGTCAGGAATGACCCCCGTATCAATATCACCAAGATCGGTGATGGGGAGATCGGCGAAGTTTATATCACAGGAAGGCATGTACGTCTCGAAATTATACGACACCTCCCTGATGGCACGGGGTCCCCCGCGGGTACCGGGCCGGAATGTGGTGGTGGCGTCGTACGGGACACCGAATATGACGTATCTGGAACTATTATAATCGGAATTGCAGGACGCAAAAAGGTTATTCAGGAAATGAATCATAGGGGCGATCCGGATCCAGGGTTCAATCGATCTTTTTCTTCCCCATCGATTCGATATACTGGATCTCCTTTCCGACTTCGACATGCCCCTTTTTGTCTTCAGGGATGGGTATCTCAAAGTTCGAGTAATCCTTCATATCCATCAGCTGTGCCGTATTGCCGGCAATTGAGATGACCTGACCGCTTTTTCGTTCAACGATGGGAACATACGTTTTTGCAGAAACCGGCTGGACAATCGAACGTTTCACACCATCAAAGATGCCGACCGCATCGATCCGCGCCTTTGCCGCACCGTGCTTACCGGGTTTTGACGTGGCAATTCCCAAAACCCTGCACGGTTCATCATCAATGACAATATAGCGACCCTCTTTGATCTTTCCGATTTCCGTCTGCTCCTTCATGGTAAATGTTCCTTGTATCCTTTATACTCGCACGCGTTAGTAATTTATCTTTATTGCATTAATAAATACAACGGACAAAAAAGCAGGCGTGTGGTTATGGAGTTCCTTTCGGCGTGCGAAGAGATGGCAACCGCAGTAAAAGATGCGATCTGCGACATGGAAGGGACGCCGGCAGCCGGGGACACTCTGAAGATCGGGGCGGATCTTACGCCAACAAAACGGATTGATCAGGCTGCCGAGGACTGCATCGTTGAATACCTTTCATCCCACCATCTCTGCTCGCTCCTTGTCAGTGAGGAACTCGGGAAGAAAGAGTTCGGGAGTGGAAAAGGCACCATCTTTCTTGATCCCATTGACGGGACCTACAATGCGGTTGCGGGGATCCCGTTCTACGCACTCTCCATCGCATATGCAGTTCACGGAGAGGTAACGCAGGCATTTGTATGCAACCTCGCAAACGGTGAGACGTTTACCGCGGTCCGGGGCAAATTTTCCTACTGCAACAACAGACCCATACGGGTGTCGGGGATCTCCCAACTCGACGAATGCGCGATGAGTGTTTACGGTAGAAAATTCGATCCCACCCGCGTCCTGCAGCTGGGGATGAAGATCCGGCGCTGGCGCCTGTTCGGTGCATCTGCGCTTGAATTATGCTATGTCGGTTGCGGGAGGATCGATGGCTTCATCGACCTCCGTGGTACCCTGCGGGTGACCGATGCTGCAGCCGGTATGCTGGTCTGCACTGAAGCCGGTGGCATGGTTACCGATCTTGAGGGAAACCAGATCCGGTTCCCCGATGAAGTCACCATCGGGAAGTGCCTTGTCGCGACCAACAACGTACTGCACCATAAAGTGATCGAATATCTGCGGTGATGCTGACATGAAGATCCTCCTGATATCACGAATTGACAGCAGGGATGCGCTGATGTTCACCCGGCAGCTGGCAGGTGACCTCCGTGCCCATGGGCATGATATTATCTTCGAAGATGAGACTGCCACAGCTCTTGGTTCCTCCGGTGTCGCACTCGCGGCCGCTTCCTCAGATCTTGTTGTTGTGGTTGGCGGAGATGGCACGATCCTGCGCTCGGTCCAGCGTATGGATCATCAGATCCCCCTTGTCGGGATCAACTGGGGCGAGGTCGGTTTTCTCGCAGATCTGGAACCGGGGAAGGCTCTGGATTTCCTTTTGAACCTTCCTGAAAAATTTCCTGTTGAACAACGGATGCGTGTGACTCTCTCAAAAGATGGTGAACGTCTCGGGGATGCCCTCAACGAGGCGCTTATCGTGACCGCGCGCCCGGCAAAAATGTTGAGGTTTTCCATCATGATTGATGGTGTGGTGGCAGAACAGTTCCGTGCCGATGGACTGCTGATCAGCACCCCGACGGGATCCACTGCCTACGCGATGAGCGCCGGCGGACCAATCGTGGACCCCCGCATTCAGGGGATTGTGCTCGTCCCTCTTGCCCCCTATATGCTCTCTTCACGCCCTCATGTCATCAGCAGCGACCGTCATATTGAGATCAAACTGGAAAGTGCAAAACCGGCTGATCTGGTCATTGACGGGCAGCGTACGATTGAGCTTGGCACTGAAAATGTAGTTGAAGTGAAAAAGTCGCCGCATCCTGCCCTGCTTGTTGATGCAGGGCAAAATTTTTTTGCAAAGGTTGACGGAAAACTTCGCCATCTGTGACATGATTTTTTCTTTTGACCCTCATCATTAATTCCCCGGTATTCACACACATTGTGACGGTGGTCTGCCCATTGCCATGCTGATATCGGAAATATTCAACGGGAGTCATAAGGTATGCATGTTCCTACCCCAAAAAGGGAAATTGCCCTTCGTGGGTAACAAGGGTACAGGAATAGAACGAAAATTGGGTGAGATTCTCTCAATGATTTCAGTTGTCTGAATGATCATTTTTTTTATCTCATACGATGATTGGAACGTGCGCGTAACATCTCTGTCTCATCGCGAACAAATCCGCAGGAGTTGGTAATGATGGAAGATTTGGCAAGAACCAAGATTGATTATGCACAGTGTGCGGAAACGCTGAAAAAATATCTCGGGCTTCACGGCTCGCCGGTTGCCCTCATGCTCGCGACAAAAAAAGAATTGATCCCGGACGGGATGAAACAGATTGATGGGAAGCATCGCCACTGCGGGATGGTAAGTCTTGCCCGCAAAGAAGGGAAGATCTTCTATGCGACCGTCGACAACCATGAGTGCATGGGTGGTGCATGGGCGCTCGGGTTGCGGGAGATCACTGAGAGCCTGAAGTCCGGACAGTTCTATTTCAAGCTGGGGAAGTTCGAGAGCTGGGCCGCATGCAAGAGGACGATCGATCGCATCCACCACCTTGAAACAAAGGAGACCTATGCAACGCTCTATGCACCTCTGGAGAAGACCCCCTTCACACCCCATGTCGTCCTTATTGTCGCAAACCCGCGCAGCATGCTCAAACTCGCCCAGAGCTCGCTTTTCCGTCTTGGAGGCAGGATATATCCGGAGTTCTCCGGTATCCAGTCAGTCTGTTCCGATGCCGCAGCCCAGACGTATCTATCAGGAAAGCCAAATTTTTCCCTGGGTTGTGACGGTTCACGAAAATTCTCGGGCATTGCGGATGACGAGATGGTTATGGGGATGCCCGGCGAGCTGTTGCCGGAGATCACTGACGCGATCAAGATTGTAACCGGTGCACCGGGATCTGTGTAACTTCAAAATTTTTATTTTAGCATGTTGAACACAACCAATTCCTCATCAGACCAGTTTCTGCCTTTTTTGAGTCAGCAATCGGAGAAGGTTGTTGCGTTCAAGATTATGAAATAAAAGGCTTATCTTGACAGCGGTTTTAGTATTTGTCAGGTGATCGTGTTGCAGGTCTCCATGAAGCTCGAGATGAAGGATGCCCCAGGGCAGCTGGTAGCTGCACTCAGACCCATATCCGAAGTCGGAGGAAATATCATTGCTGTCATCCACCAGCGGGATCCCGGATCTGACGATGACACACTCAGTGTCCAGATCGTTCTTGAGCTTCCTGAAGGAAAGGTTGGAGACCTTGTCACGCTGTTAAAGAAGCAGGGCGTCCATATCCAGAGGATCGGTGAAGAGCGTCTCCTGTACAGGCGCACGGTGATCCTGATCGGGCATCTCGTGCACACCGGTCTGTCAGACACGGTGGACCGGATAGACTCGACAGGTTTTGCCGAAGTGAGTGAGCTGTCGATGAGCATGCCCGCTATCAATGAACGTTCCACCTCCCGGCTCACGATAAAGTCAATAACAAAGGATGACATGGAGAAGGCAATCTCGATTTTACGCTCGGTTGCTTCAGAAAAGGGACTCCTGCTGATCGAACCGCTGGAGGAGATCATATGAAAGTCGCCATTATCGGGATGGGGTCGGTTGGCAGGGGTGTTGCGGAGATGATTGCAAAAAAAAGGCTTGGGATTACGGTCACCGGGATCGCTGATTCGAAGAGTGGGCGTATCGATTCCGGGGGTATTGATCTCTCCGACGTGCTTGAAAAAAAGCAGGCAACCGGTTTGTGTGGAGATAAAAAAATTTCCGCGCGGGACGTGGTCAAAAAAGCCGACTATCATGCGCTTGTCGAGGTCACACCCACCAACGCGACAAATGGTGAACCCGGGCTCGGCTTTATCAGACAGGCGCTTGATCGGAAAAAACACGTGGTCACCTCCAACAAGGGACCGATCGCGCTGGCTTATAAGGATCTGATGAAACGTGCTGCAAAGAATGGTGTTGCCCTGCAGCACGAAGCAACGGTAGGCGGTGCAATCCCGATTTTTCATACGCTTAAGTACGGTCTTGCCGGCAACGAGATCCTTGCGATCTTTGGTGTCCTGAACGGTACATGTAATTTTATTCTCACCCGGATGTCCGATGAAGGGCTGACCTATGAGCAGGCACTTCTTGAGGCACGTGAGATGGGGTATGCAGAGGCAGATCCGACCTACGATGTTCAGGGGATTGATGCTGCGATTAAACTGGTTATACTTGCAAACACGATCTGGGGGAATGGCGTCACGCTCAACGATGTACACCGGACGGGCATCGACCTTCTAACACCGGATGCCCTGCGCCTTGCCGAGGAAGAGGACTGCACCATCCGGCTGATTGCAGAGGCGATCCCGAAAAAGGGATTATTGCGGGTCTCTCCGAGAATCATTGAAAAAAACCACCCGCTTGTCGTTGAAGGCACCCTGAATGCGATTACCATTGAAACCGATATGGCAAAGGAGATCACACTGATTGGAAAGGGCGCCGGATCGATTGAGACGGCAAGTGCAATTATCGGTGATCTGCTCTTCATCCGCGACCGCTATGTCGACCGTGCTTGAACACCGCCGGGAATATCTCCGCCTGATGCGGCAGTTCACTCTCGATAACGGCTTTTTCACCGTCACCGAAATCCAGCATGCCGCGCAGATCCCGAGGAGCACTGCACAGGACTGGATCAACAGGCTTGTGAAAGAAGGCTGTGTCATTATCAAAGGTGAAAAACGCGGGAGAAGCGCAGCACGGTACGCGGCGATCAGCGCCATGCCATCGTCCACATGCCGGCGGCTTTTTACTACGATTGATGGCGACCGTATCGAGATTTACCATGATTGCATGAGCGGGGCATGCGCCGCATTCTGCGGGTTCCATCACCTGCTTGCCGGGGGGGTCATTACGAAGGTAGAAAGGGACGGTACCCTCCTGCGGGAATGCGCATGGATCGGAACGAAAGATGTTGAAGTGGGGCTTTCCCCCCTCTCCGCAGTCGGGGTTGTCGGTGTTTCCCGTGACGGTGATTATATCGTCCAGCATATCCGCTCGATTGGCGGGCCGGCGTACTCGCTCTCCGACATGATGTCCCGTGCCGAAGGGGTCTGCAGGGTCGACGCCCTGCACGACGGAATCGTTGTAAAAGGAGATGTCTGGACACGGGCCCTCCTCCATGTAACAATCGGTATCGATGATACGGATACAAAACACGGGGGTGCGACATTCGCGCTGGCGCTTGCACTTCTTTCTCATGTGAGCCGGATGCGAGGCGTTCTCCCGATTGCCCACCATGTTGCGATGCTCAACCAGAACGTCTTCAATAAAACCGCCGGAAATTCGGCGAGTTTCATTGAGGTGGCTGTCGAACCAAAAAAACTTGCAGACCTGATTGAGCACTCAAAAAAATTTGTTGCCGGGGAGTCGTTGTCACCCGAATGGGGGATCGCGGTGAAGCAGGGATTCACCGTTCCTGCCGGTCTTCGGGAGTTTGGCAAGCTCGTCCGCGAACAGGTGATCAGCCGTCCAATCGCAGAAGCGACAGCTGAGCGATACGGGATTCTATTGCATGGCGGGAACGGGGTCATCGGTGCCCTCGGCGCGATTGCCTTAAGCCGGCTTCCCCATGAGGTTCTGCTCGATCCCAGAAAAGATGTGATGGTAGAGGGCTAGTGTCCATTACCTGTTGCAATGGCTGCGTAGATCCTATTTAAAGAACGCGGGTAGTATTTTGTCTCTCTCCCGGGCATTTTTATCGGTTAATTTTACGATGTATTGCATCCTTTCACGGTCGGCGCGCATACCAGGGAAGTCAAGTATAACCAAGGAAGGCAAGGAAAACAGCGGCACAAAGCATTGCCTGCGGCAAGGTGCCGCTCCGAATCGCGGATACTCTTCTGTTTCTGAAACATTTTTTTGACCCTCTGCCCACTCCATCGTTAATCGATTGATCATTTCAGGATAGAACCGGAGACCGTCAGCCGGCCTCAACCGGAATCCCTCGTTTCGCAATAAATCTCCAATGGGCAGGAGATTTTTGCCATACTGCATCTCAAATGTCCCGCTGTGCATCTGAAACGCATACTACGAATCCGGAACTGTGGCAGTCGACCCTTCCACTCATGACACGCGATGCACCGGGCAGCCTCCCATTTCATTAACAAACCGGTATACCTGAGTCCCATGGTTTGATGCAATCAACCGGGCACCAAGGGACAACCCGGTACCTCGATCCTCTTTATTATCAACCTCTTTATGAGATCTTTTTCCTGCCGGAGCCACCGGAATTTTAATTCATCACTCACACTCTTCGGACTGCCAACGAAGATCAGGTGGTTCGCATCCTGTGCAGACAGTTCGTTTGTCTCACAAAGATCGTGATACTCAAACGGTGCATTCCAAA
>CAZVFG010000013.1:2765-21203 GCA_964626125.1 uncultured Methanoregula sp. | reverse complement strand
CAAACGGTGCATTCCAAAAGGGGAAATCTGCTCAATAGTATCCAAGCGGTTCGGTCGGCGTATATTGGAATTCCGCGACGCGGATCATCAATACCAAGGCCCATTTTGTGGTTTGATGAGTATCTATCCTTATAAAAAGAGAGCGTGAATATTTTGTATACGATCACACGATGGATACTTATCCATGGTAATTGTCAGGACAGGAGGAAGGAAATATGGTCATCTCCAGCATCCCTCAAATCCTTGGGTTAATCTATGTCCTCATCGCGTTCCCGATTATCGCCTATCTCTGGTATAAAGGGAAGATGACGCGGACAACCGTCTTTCTCTTTCTCATTATTTCTGCATGTCTTGGTTTTCTCATCTTTTCACCGATGGTACCGTACCAGATCCAACAGGCGGTTATTGGTGGGGGGCCAGGACCCGGTTCTCCGTTGCCGTTCGTGATTGGTCTTATCGTGCTATTCATGGCCCTTACTCTTGTTGCCGGAAGGATATTCTGTGCACAGCTGTGCCCGATCGGTGCGGTGCAGGAACTCATCTATACCGAACCGAAACAAAAGACCAATGCCGGTCAGAAGAGGATCATCATGGTGATCCGGTTCGTCTATTTCATCGCGTTCCTCATTGCCGGTTTTCTGTTTTCGGTCGCTCTGCTGCGCTTTTTTGGGATCAAAGAATTTTTTTACCTTGATTTCAATTCCACATTTTTCACGATCTTTGTCATCCTGCTGGCCGTCTCTCTCTTCTTCTACCGCCCGTTCTGCCGGCTTTTCTGCCCGTTTGGTGCCTTGGTGTCGCTTGCTGCTGCAAAAAGCCTGTTCAAGATCCGCCGCACTGCCGCATGTATCCGTTGCGGCAAATGTGAACAAGCCTGCCCGACTGCCGAAGCGGGTGCAGGTGATGAAAAGATGGAGTGCTATCTCTGCGGCAGGTGCACCCGGGTCTGTCCTGCTGAGGGTGCACTTCTCTACTCACGGGTGAACAAGGTATCAGATGACAAGGGTCATCCATGACTGAAAAGAAACAGGAAAATCTGAAAGAGACGGTGCTTGACCTTAAGGGACTGGTCACGTATCAGGACGGTGCGGTGGTGAGCCGGATGGTCGTTTATCAACCCGCAGGCACCATAACACTCTTTGCATTTGATCAAGGAGAAGGCTTATCAGAGCATACTGCACCGTACGATGCAATGGTGACCGTCATTGAAGGCGAAGCAGAGATTATCATTGCCGGCAGGGAATTCCACCTCGCCACCGGGCAGATGATCATCATGCCGGCAAATGTCCCGCATGCCGTCAAAGCGGTACAACGGTTCAAGATGATGCTTACGATGATCCATTCGTTATGAAGGGATATAATCAAGAATATTTGGAGCAGGAAGAGCAGATCTCCTGCAAAAAAAATATCTGACAAACACACCCCATTAATCTTTTTTCATCAGGGAGGTAGATCATATAATAAGAATGCAAAAACGATGAACCGTTCGTTCTGAATAAACCAAAAAAAAGGAACGCGGGAACCGGTATGAGAAGCCTGAAAGAAGCACAATTCGTTGAAAAATCGATTTTTTTGCGAAATATTTTTTTGTTGAGCATGGTTATAGAAACATGAGAGGAATTTTTCTGTGAATGAACAAAAATTGTCGGGCAATTACGTAAGGATTGCGATTCTTTGCATGCTCACCGCCGTATCTATTTTTTGCGAAATCGTCTTCCATTACTGGAATAAGATCGATACGGGGTATACCCAATTTTTTTATATCCTGATAATCACTGCGGGAATCTGGTACCAGAAAAAAGCGATCTGGATTGCGATGTTCCTTGCCGCAATGCATCTCCTGGTAACCTATCTGCTTGTACAGTCTTTTACGTGGAATTCAATAGTAAGTTCCTCCATGTTTATCTGTGCCGCTGTCCTTGTCGGGCTGCTTTCTCAGGAGACTGAGAACCGCCAGAAAGATCTCATTGCATCAAAGGACGAGATCGAGAAAAAGCATGCAGCCCTCATTGGTTACATGACAGAATACACCCTTCGTTTGAAACAACCAATCGAACTCGTGCTTGAAAATCTCCGGTCGATCCACGGGGCGCTGTCAGAAAAACCTGATGCCGGTACTCAGGATATCAGGGACTCGCTGATGATCCAGATCAAAAATACCGAACAAATCCACGCGAATCTTCAAACAATAAACAATGCAGTCACGGAAGAACGCGATGATATCCCTGAGGTATTCCGTGAATTTTTGAAACGGTGATGTGAGTAGTTTATGACTTGGGAATTCGACCTGAAAGGTCAGAAAAAGCTGTTCCTGGTGATGTCAGCAGCGGATAAACTGAAAATGAAAAACATCGAGATTATCCGGCAGCTTGTTTCAAAAAAGCATCCCGTTATGGTCGTGACCACCAACCAACCAAGTGCAATGCTGGTAAAAAATTACGAAAGCGAGGGAATCGACGTCTCGCAAATCTATTTCGTTGACGCGATCACGAAATATGCACTCGGAAAAGTACCTTCAGATGTGAAGAACTGCAAATTCGTGAATAACCCTGCCAATATCACCGATATCGGCATTGCCATCACTGAAATACTGCATAAATTCCCTGACGAAAAACCCTGTATCCTTTTTGATTCGGTCAGCACGATGTTAATTTATATCCCATCGATTAATATTTCGAAATTCATCCATTTTGTGACAAGCAAATTGAGGCTTTTGGATTCCCCCGGAATTTTTCTCGCGGTTGAGAAAAGCCTCGACCCCCTTCTGATGACGCAGCTTGTCACATTTGTTGACGAGGTCATCGATGCAGAAATAAAAGCCGAAGATACCATTAAAGTCATTGATGTGAGAGAGGCGCTCGTAAATTAAAATGAGCTTATGTATCACAGCAGGTTATTCAGGTTGGCCGTTTCCCAACAGAATTGTAAAGAATGTACGGTATAAACCATCTTAAAAAAATATGTTCATACGTAATTATCTTTTATTAAAATACGTCTTTTTTTCGGTACTGGTGGAATGCTCAGGAAAAGAATTCATAACGCTTTAGGGAAGTCTGATGCTCCTGAATGGAGCGGCAGGCTGGAAAAGATTTTGAAAATATCTTCAATTAATTACCTAGACCCCCACTGTTGCCGCAAACCGGAAGATGGTCTGACGACCATCTTCTCACGTCCTCCCAACCTTCGTTTGCGGGTGACACCCCCCGCAGTGTAATATCCATGGAAAATGTTGAAAGAGTGAACGAATGAATTGAGGTTTTCTCCAGAGCCTATTTTTTATATCGTTTCATGCACAATTTTAATTGACCCTGTCCGGTTGCATTTTTCAAACGATGCATGAGCCGCATTTATAACATGCGAGAGGCCGGATTCGAACCGGCGAACTCCTTCGAGACTGGACCCTAAATCCAGCGCCTTTGACCGGGCTCGGCAACCCTCGCGTGCTCGATATATATGAAAGGGAACTGTTAATAGATTGTCGCTGCCACGGTTGTGCCAATCCACTACAGATATTATTGACCGACATTACGGTCTGGTTTTTTCGGTTTGCTTTGGATCATCAAAATTCGATCCACCGGGTGATCTTTTAATTGTCAGCAGGGTTTTCGGATCCCTTCTTTTCCTCAAGGAGAATCCGGTAACCGTTAAAGAGCAGCACGATAAATACCGGGCCGAGCACAAATCCCGCCATCCCCAGCGTGATCACCCCGCCAAAAAAACCTATCAGCATAAGGAGAGGGTGCAACTTGAGGCGCCGGCCCATGAGGACCGGGCGTACATAAATCTCCGGAAGCGCCGCAACCCCGATATAGCCAAAGAAGAAGAGGACAATCACGCCGTTGATGTCGCCGATAGAAAGGGCGTATGTCCCTAAAAAGATAAAGACAACCGATGACCCGAGCACCGGAATCAATTCACAGAACGCACAGAGGAATGAGTAAAAGAGTATGTGCCCGTACCCGAGGAACCAGAAGAAGGGAAGTGCGATGACAAACGTGAGAGCAGCAATCCCCACATGGACAACATAAATTGCATAGAGCGTGTCCACAATACCATCAGCCATTTTCTGTATATGCGCTCTCACTGTCTCCGGTATCCCCGCCACGATCCGCGCATTGATATACTCTCCCCGGAGCAGGAGCACATACAAGGATGCAAAGAAGATGACGGACTTGAGGGCGATAGTCATAAAATCAGAGAGGAGCATCTGCCAGTACCGGAAAAATATTGATTTCGACTGGTCGAGCCATGTCGATACCTGCCCCCGTTCAACGGGGATCCCGAAAATCCGCGGATCGGCTGAGGGGTTCTGGGTCCAGTGTTCGATCGTGCCCACAATTTCCTGTAATGTGGCGCTATTGTTGGAGATGATGGAAATACAGAGAAGAGCTGATGCAACAAGGACTACGAATACGAGGGCGGTGACGAGGGCGGCAGAGAGATAACGATTGAGATATTTCATACAGTATGTCTGAAGGGGATAGAGCACAACAGCAATCGAGATGGCGAGCACCACCACATCGAGCAGTTTCCAGAATATGATAAGAGTGGCGATCAGGATCGCCATCATAAGCACAAAAGGCAGGAGGTCTGCCCGGAACTGGCCCATCTTTGATCATAGGTGCGCAATTCCTGAATTAATAGGTATGTCGGGTACGATGACAAACGGGATGGTATTTTTTCGGGCGTTCCTCATACCATGATGAGCCTTCAACCCCCTTTTACTCCGTGAAACGGATCGGGCATCTTTCGGCGCTCTGCAACGTAGGGTTGGGTGTCGATTACCTCACGGCGGCAAGCCCCTTTGTGGTCAATTGGGTCTTTATTATTTTGATGTGGCTCGGGCGGCCGGAGATCGTGCCGGCCCTTATCATGATCCTGAGAATATTCAAAGGGGTTGGGCAATAATCGCAAAATGATTCCTGAATATTAATCAAAATTTTTATGATACGGGTGGAGTTGATCAAATTATGACTGAAATAAATTAAAATCACAACCTTTATCCCTCTCCTGTTCGGATGTTTTGATATTAACTGCCCTAAGTTACCCATACCCTTGGAAGCGCCTCAATGCTGGACGAATCTTTCCGCATCCTGATTGCCGCTGCAATCTGCTGGCTCAACTTCATGACTGTTGATCTGATTTTCAAACTGCCTGAGAGTGGCGGTGTTTCCGGCGCTACGGCAATCGCCCATGAAGTGGAGAAAGGGGGTGGGCACCTCAACGGCGGCTTCATGATGGGCAACATCGTCTCCTCACCCGATGCATCGGCAGGGACGCTGCTTGCCAGCTGCGGTGTGTACTGTGCCGGGTTGTTCGGTGGGCTTTTTGCCGCAGCGCTGGTCTATATCGGCAACCGGGTCTGTTATGACCCCGGCTACGCTGGCACAACCGGCTGCATCACCGCGACATTCATCGTTTATGGCGCGACGCAGGTTGGATTTGCTGCATCAGATTTCATCGCCGGGATGGTGATTGCGATCCTGACCATCCAGGGTGTCTCGCATATACATTCCAGCAAACTGATCGCCCGGCTCTGGACAATCCGGTGCCGGCTGATGAGGGGGTGCAAATAGGTGATCGCGATATACGTTTGCGCCGCCATTGCGGTGTATGCCGGGCTGCGGGTGGTCTCCGACAAGAACACGATGCGCAAGCTCCCGTTTCTCAACGTCGTCTCATTTGCGATTACCGGTGTGATAGCGCTGCTCCTTCCTCATCCGCTCACCATCCTTGCTGCCGCCGCGTATTTTGTTGGATCGACGCTGGAATCAAATGCGATCGCGAGCACATGGGCCGGGGGTCTTCAGCGCAATGATTGATGTGGTGATCGTTGCCGGCACCATACTGCTCATCATCGGCATGGTGGCGACCATTGTCAACCGCGACCCGTTTGATAAGCTCATCTCGTTGTCGGTCCTCATTGCGGGCGTCTTCCCGTTCATCGTGGACCGGGGGTACCTTGACGTGGCAACGGCTACCGCCCTGATCGCGCCGCTCTCTACGATCTTCACGCTCATGGTCTGCCGGAGGGAGCGGGCATGATGTATACCCCCGAGTTCGTTGTTGGCATGATCCTCCTGATCGGTGGAATGGCTGCCACCGCGTTCCCGCGCCCGAAGACCTACCTGAACCAGCTGATTAACCTTGAGATTCCCGGGTGGGGGCTGCTGCTTGTCATGCTCCACTACGATGAATCGCTCGCGCTCTTTACCTTTGCCGCGGTCTGTGTGCTCTCCACATACATCTTTGTGCGGATCATCCAGAAGAAGGAGGGGGCATGATCATCCGCCGGATTTCTCACTACCTGTGCCGGTATGAAAACATCGTGCCACTCTTTGCCGGTGCCTGCGCCCTCCTTTTTGTTGCCGCGATCCTGATGCTCCCCATCACGTACCACGAACAGCAGCTCTATCCCAAGACCATCGACCGGAACAGCACCCTCGATCCGTACGACCGCGGCGGGCCTCCGTTCAGGCAGGTGTCGATCCATGCCCAGTATCCGGAGAACTCGCCGACCGCAGGGCTGGTGACGACCTACCTCACGCCGTTTTCACTGTTCCTTGCCGACAGCACACAGCATCTCGGCACTACGATCGTCGCACACCCCGGCGGCATCATCGATGAGATCCTGTACAATACCCGGGGACTGGACACGGTAGTTGAACCGACGATCCTGCTGATCGCGTTTGCAATCGCCTCGTTCCTCTACCGGAAGGTGGGATGATGTGGGGAGAGTACAGCATTGGTTTGCTTCTTGTCCTGATCTCCGGCGTAATCGGGTTTGTGGCGCTTGCTCTCGAGACAGACGACCTGCACCGGCTGCTGCTGCTCGACCTTGTAGAGATCCCGTCGCTGGGCATCATCGCGCTGCTGGGGACTGACCTTGCCGAGGCGCTCGTTCTCCCGGGACTGACCGTGGGGATCGCGGAACTTCTTGCCCTCTCCCAGATCTACATTACCAAAGAAAAACTTAAGGACCGGCCTGTCAGGGGCCTGAACATCGAGGTTATCCGATTGGCGGACGCCCCGATGGTCATCTCAGGATTTCTGGTTGTGTACGGGCTCCTGCTCTCCGGGTTTACGGGCGGGGGTGTTGCCGGACTCGGGCTGGTCTTCTTTTTCATGTCACGGGGATATAAAGAGGACCTGAATATGCTCGAGATGGCAAGCGGAATCTCGTGGGCGGTCTGGATCTTTGCATTCTTCTGTTTTATGTTCCTGCCACAGTACTGGTTCGTTGCGCTGATGTGCGCTGCGGTGGGCATCGTGCTCAAGGTGACGGTGAAGATGTCGCTCGTGGGTACCATGTGGGGTGAGCACCGTGAATGATATCGGAGGGGTTCCATTCTATATCCTCGAATTCGGTGACGAGCTGGTGTACTTCTCACCCTACACCATCACGCTCTTTTTGCTCGCCCTTACCTTTACGCTGCTTGTCATTATCAGCCGCCCGGAGCGTCAGGTTGACATCGCATTCGGTGGCGATGCGTACACCACCAAGCAGATCTCGGTGGACGAGATGCGGTTCCGCCGTTTCATGTCCATTGCGTGCGGGCTTGCCTCGATGGGCGCGATGGTCACCGGGGATATCTTCAACTTCACGCTCTTTACTGCAATGGTCGGGATAACCAACGTGGGCATTGTAGCGGCAGTTAAAAGCCCGCATGTCCAGGATGCCGCATACCAGTACGGGCTGGTAGCCCTCTCGGCAACCGTCCCGCTCTTTGGCGCGGCGGCGGTGTATGCCGCATCGACGGGCTCCCTCTCCATGATCGAACTTGCCAAAGGAACCCTGCCTGCGGTTCCGGTCATCGCAAAAGCGCTGCTGGTGATCGGGGTTATCGGTGAAGGGATGGCTCCGTTCTACGCCGCAAAGGCGGAGATGTTTCGCGCCCCGGGTGCACCGTACGTGATCATGTGCTCACTCTCGTCACTCCTGATCTTCTTGCGGGTCACCGAGGTGGTGATGCTCGGATGAGCGGCAGGATGAAACGCATTGCAGGAAGGCTTGTGGCGGTTGGTGTGATTGTATGCGGCACAGCGTTTGCCCTCCACGGCTATGGCTGGATCCCGTTCTGGGTATTTGCAGCCGTCGTCGTGCTCGCGTTCCCACCCACCGTGCTTGCCCTGTTCCTGTGGTGGATGGCAGACGAAGGAAAGGAGGACATCCCGTTCATCGGGTACTGATATGATCGCAGAACTTGTGCTTGCCACCTTATTCGGGCTGCTGCTGCTGGGGATCCACCGCAAGGTGATCGCCCGGATCCAGCGGCGCCCCGGCCCTCCCATATGGCAGGAGATTTTGCATGCGGCAAAGTTCTCGTTCAAGACCACATGGGTTCCGGCAACTGCAAGCGGCGCACTCTTTACCGGTATCGTGCTGGTTGCGATTGGCATCTGGACCGCCGCGTTCTTTGTCGTGATGAGTGGTGGCAGCCTTCTTGTTATCTTTGGCATCTACATGCTGCACAAGATTGTCGAGCATGCGTTCGGGCTCTCATCGGGTTCGCCCTACGGCAAGTTTGGCGGGGTACGATCGGTCATCTCCGCGGCGTCAGAGATCCCGCTCTTTGTCTCGGTTGCCGCAATCGCTCTCTTCACGGGATCTCTTACGCTCTCAGATATTATCGCATGGCAACAGGTGCATGGCCCTCTGCTTATTACGGCGTTTCCCGCCGCGGTCGCGATGTATCTTGTCCTGCTCTCAAAGATGCCGTTCGGGCCATTCTCTATTGTCGAAGCCAAAGAACTTGTCAGCGGGTACAAGACAGAGCATTTCGGTGTCTGGCGGGCAGGCCTTGAGGTCTGCAACGGGCTGAAGACCACTGTCCTCCTTGCCACATTCCTGTTTGTCTTTGTCGGGCAGATTCCCCTCCTCTGGATGGTGATTTGCATGATTATCATCACGGTATCGCTCTCGTTTGCCTGTGCGCTTACTCCCATGCTTTCACCCTTTGATTCGGTCACGATCCAGTCGCTGGTCACCGGTGTCATGCTGGTGTATGCCGGCGTCGTGTTCCTTGGGGCGATGCCATGATCCGAGAGGGCATCCTTGCCGGCGGGGTGATCTATATCATTATCACCATCATCCAGATCATCCGGCGCCCGGCACTTGCATTCGAGGGTATCGCCGTTGCCATTGCTCTCGCCCTTGCGACAGCGTTTTATCTCACACGGCGTGAGCATGAGATTCATACTTGGGAGGCGATCGCGTTCTGGGCATCGGTTCTCCTCTTTGCCGCATACGGAATCCTGAAATTCGGGGGAATCGTATGAGCCAGTGGATCTATGAACAGGACCTTATCTCCCAGAAATACCGGATCCTGATCGCGATGCGCCACGACCGCATCATCCGACAGATTGCTGCAGACCTCGGAATCGGGCTGCAGGAGCTGCGCAAGTACATCATCGAGCATTATGACATGATCCTGCTGGAAAACCTGCCTGCACGGTATGAAGCCGCACTCAGGGAGGCGGATACCGGTGATCCGGTTGCCCAAGCGCTCGGACGAAATCTTTACACCACCTATGTCCCCCTTGTTCCGGGGCACGTGATGGACACCATTTACGGGCGTGTCGATGCACAGGTACAATCCGGCGTACCTCTCGATGTGGCCGCTGCCGGCGGACGGGCAATGATACGGGAGGCGATGGGGGAATGAGCATCCTCCAGTCCATCAAGAATAAGGTCCGGTCCCGGTCCATCCATGTCAGTTATGTGGATGTCGGCTCCTGCAACGGGTGCGATATCGAAGTGCTCGCCTGCCTTGCGCCGCGGTATGACATCGAGCAGTACGGTATCTTTATCCACAACAACCCAAGGGAGGCGGACGTGCTGATCGTGATCGGTGCGTACACACCCGGCTGGGAGGAAAAGCTTGCGCCTCTCTGGGAGAAGATACCGGATCCGAAGGCGGCGATTGCGATCGGCAACTGTCCGATCTCCGGCTGCTGTTTTAACCGGCGGGGCTCGTATGTCGACCCTCCGGTAAGCAAGCACATCCCGATCGCCGCAGAGGTGCCTGGCTGCCCGCCGCGCCCGACCGAGATCCTCACTGCAATCCTTTCGGTCCGGGACGTGGTCTTTGCCGACTGGGAGGTGAGGCGTCAATGAAGCGCACGGTGGATGTGAACATCCCGCTTGGCCCAATCCATCCCTGCTTCAAGGAACCGGCACGGGTGAAGTGCGAAACGAAGGGTGAACGTGTGATCGCAGCAGAGGTCGAGCTCGGTTACATGAAGAAGGGAATCGAGCGGATCATGAAGGGACGCCCCTGGCAGGAAGTGATGTTTCTTGCCGAACGCGTCTGCGGCATCTGCTCGGTAATCCACAACATGGTGTTCATCGAGGCGATGGAGCAGATCAGCGGGATTGCTGTCCCGCCCCGGGCTGCATACCTCCGTGTTATCGCAAACGAGCTGGACCGGATGCAGAGCCACCTGCTCGCCAACTTCTCGTACTGCTACACGATTGAGCATGAGACGCTCGCGATGTACCTGCTCAACTGCCGGGAGCAGGTGATGGACACGCTCGAGCGGCTGACCGGCGCCCGCGTCACCTGCGCCTACATGATCCCCGGCGGGGTGCGGTGCGATATCCATGCGGAGGATCTGACATTTCTGCATCAATCCATGGACCGGATCGAAAAAGAACTGCACCGTTATGCCAGCATGTTCGAAAACGGGCCGATGATTGCGCTGCGCAGCCGGGGCATCGGCATCCTGTCGCAGGAGGCGGCACGGCAGGCGCACGCGGTTGGGCCTACCGCACGGGCCAGTGGGATCGCAGAGGACAGGCGCACTCAGCACCCGACCTACAAAAAACTCGGGTTCATGCCGGTTGTGCGGTCCGACTGCGACAACTACGCCCGGATCATGGTCCGGTTCGATGAACTCTCCCAGAGCATCCGGCTGATCCGGGCGTGCCTGGACGGGCTCCCAAAAGGGATCATCCGCGGTGGCGGCGTCTGCAAGGCGGGCGAGATCCGGTACAGCGGTGAAGCGCCGCGGGGCGAGCTCACGTACAGTATTAAAACCGACGAGTTTGGCAGGGTCGCCGAGATCCAGATCCAGACGCCGTCGATCATGAATATCGAGGCGTGCTGCCATTCCATGATCATTGGTGCAGACTCCATCGCAGATGTCACCGCGACGTTTGTATCGGCAGACCCCTGCATTGCATGCACGGAGCGGTGACATGGCGCCATCGTTGTTCTGGTACCTGCGGGAGTTTGCCCGGATTGAATGGATCAGGAAATTTTTCTTTGCACGGACAGCACCGCTCATTACACCGCCATATTTCAGAGGGTTCCCGGACCCGACCGGCAAAGCCTGCCAGCACGCGCTCTTCTGTATGATGGTCTGCCCCGCGCCGGGCGCAATTGACGTCGTGCATGAAGGTGACGGGTGGAGACCGCGGATCCACAAGGGTCACTGCATCCGGTGCGGGCTCTGCGTGGAAGCATGTCCGAATGGTGTCCTGAAAAGCGGGCGCGTACTGGAGACCATGCAGGCGCAGGGCACCGCACTGCTCGTCTCGTTCCGGATCGCGATCGACCGCGACCTCTGCACGGGGTGCGGGAACTGTGTGACGGCGTGCCCGGTCAACAAGCAGATCGATGCCCAGCTCGGGGCGGGCGGGCACTCTTCCAACGACGAGGTGATCATGCGGGTGCATGACGGTGATGTGGAGGTGCTCCACGAGGAGAAATGCACCGGATGCAAGACCTGCGAGACCAGCTGCCCGACACAGGCGATCCAGATCGCCCGTATTCTCGAAGGCATCCAGCAGCCTGTTGAGGGGGGAGGATCATGAGGGCAATCCTCAACACCGGGCGAAACGTACCGCAGGGTGTCGCGGTCGAGCACAAGTTTTCTCCTGACTACTGTGCTGCCGTGTCGGTCTGTTATGTGAACCCGGTCGACCTGATGGAACTGGGTATTGATGAAGGGGGGCATGTGACCCTGACGTCACGGGTAGGAAGCGTTGTCCTTACAACGAGAGCGGCAGAGGGGATGAACCGCGGAGAGGTCTTTGTGCCGCTGGGCCCGTACGCAAACCACATTATCCCTGCAGAGACCCATGCCACCGGTATGCCGGATTTCAAGGGTGAGCCGGTGGAAGTGGTTCCCACGCATGATCCGGTCAAGGATGTCGGTAGCTTGATGGAAGAAATTGGAGGGGTCCGGTATGATCATTAAGGATGTGATCTGCCCGTTCTGCGGGTGCCTCTGCGATGACCTCGATGTGGAGGTGGACGGGCAGAAGATCATAAAGGTGCAGAATGGCTGTGCCCTTGCTGAGGCAACGCTGACCGGCAACAACCGGTTGCCGGCGCCTATCAGGAGAACTGCTACCGGCTGGGAGGAGATCTCGTACGACGATGCAATCCGGGAGACAGCAGACATTCTTCTTGCTGCCGACCGCCCCCTGCTGTATGGATGGAGCAGCACGCATGGCGAGGCGCAGAGCATTGGTGTCCATATTGCGGAGCTGACCGGTGCCGTGATTGATAATACGAGCACGGTCTGCCACGGCCCCTCCATCCTTGCGATCCAAGAAGTGGGGCACCCCGGCTGCACGCTCGGTCAGGTAAAGAACCGTGCTGATGTGGTGGTGTACTGGGGGTGCAACCCGACGGAGGCTCACCCGCGGCACATGAGCCGTTACACCACGTTTGCCACCGGCTTCTTTGTCCCCGAAGCGCAGAAAGGCCGGACCGTGATCGTCGTGGACACCCGGAGAACCGAAAGCGCGGAGATTGCCGATGAATTCATCCGGATCGAACGGGGCGGGGACTACGAAGTGCTCTCTGCGCTCCGCGCGATTGTCCGGGGCAAAGGCAGTGTCCTCCCACGGGAAATTGCCGGCGTTTCCCGCGAGCAGCTCTTCCGGGTCGCTGAGATCTGCAAGAAGGCAAAATTCGGGGCGATCTTCTTTGGTCTCGGCCTGACCATGAGCAATGGCAAGTACAAAAATGTCCGCAACGCGATCGAGCTGACCGATGAGCTGAACCGGCATACAAAGTTCACAATCTCGCCGCTCCGGGGGCACGGGAATGTCTACGGGAGCAACGAAGTCTTCACCTGGATCACGGGGTATCCGTATGCGGTTGATTTTGCCCGGGGCATCGCCTTCTACAACCCGGGCGAGACCACCGCGGTAGACATCCTCCGGCGCGGAGAGTGCGATGCGGCACTGATTGTCGCAAGCGATCCTGGCGCCCATTTCCCCCGTGCAGCCGCTGCTCATCTCGCAAAAATCCCCACGATCCTGATCGACCCGCACCATACTGCGACAACGCCACTCTGCCGCATCCAGATCCCCTGTACCATGGCAGGAATCGATGCGGAAGGCACAGCCTACCGGATGGACGGGGTGCCGATCCGGTACAAAAAAATCATCGAATCATCGTATCCTGACGATGCCGATCTCCTGCGGCGCATCTATGACCGCATCCGGGAGGTGCGGGGGTCATGACCGAACTGCTGGTGAAAAACGCCTGCGTCATCGATCCGCTCAACGGGATCTCAATGGAGATCATGGATATCATGGTACGGGACGGGAGGATTGTCGAATCCGTGTCCGCGGGCGCGGATGTGATCGATGCACATGGCTGCCTCACACTTCCCGGCGGTATTGATTCACACTCGCATGTCTGCGGCACCAAAGTGAACTTCGGGAGGTACATGAGCCCGGAGGACATGCGGGCGGGCAGGACTGCCCGCCGGGGAAAGATGCATGTGACCAGCGGGTACTATGTCCCGACCACGTATGGCAACAGCTACCGGTACAGCACCATGGGATACACGACCGTGCTCGAAGGAGCGATGGCCCCGCTGGAAGCCCGCCACACGCACGAGGAATTCACGGCTACTCCTCACCAGGACATGCTGGCAAACACGCTCTTTGATGGCAACTGGGCGATCATGGAGGCAGTCAGGGCAAAGGATATAAAAAAAGCAGCGGCGATTGTGGCATGGACACTCTCCGCGGTCAAGGGGTATTCCATCAAGCTGACCAACCCCGGGGGAACCGAGGCGTGGGGCTGGGGCGAGGACGTGTCATCCATCCATGACGCGGTGCCCAACTTCAACGTGACCCCTGCCGAGATCATCACCACGATGATGGAGGCAAACGAGCTGCTCCGCCTGCCGCATTCCGTCCACCTGCACTGCAACAACCTCGGAAAACCCGGTAATTACCGGACCACACTGGAAACCTTTGACCTCGTGCCAGACAAAAACAACGGGCGCCAGACCCTGTACGCCACCCATGTCCAGTTCCATGCGTATGGCGGCACCACGTGGCGGGACATCTGCTCAAAAGCTGAAGAGATCACAAAGGTGGTCAATATAAAACCGCAGATTGTGATGGACATGGGGCAGATCATGTTCGGCAGGACAATGACGATGACTGCCGATGGCCCCATGGAGTTTAACCTCTACTGCCTGCACCACAATAAGTGGTCAAACCATGATGTCGAACTCGAGACCGGCTCCGGCATCATCCCTGTGCTCTATTCAAAAAAGAGCCTCGTGAACTGCGTGATGTGGGCGATCGGGCTTGAGCTTGCCTTATTGACAAAGAACCCGTACCAATGCCTGCTTGAGACCGATAACCCGAACGGCGCACCGTTTGTCAAGTACCCGGAGATTATCGGGCTTTTAATGAGTAAACGGTATCGCGATGAGGAATGCGCCACATTCCATAACGGCATTGAGCAGCGCACGGCAATCTGTGCACTTGACCGCGAGATGGACTGGAACGAGATTGCAATCATGACCCGTGCCGGCCAAGCTAAGGCGCTCGGGATCGCTGCACAGGGTAAAGGCTATCTCAGTGCCGGGGCAGAAGCGGACATTGCGATCTATCCGATCAGGTGCCATGACGTGGATCCGGCGACCGAGTACCGTAAGGTGATTGAGGGGTTCCAGAAGACAATGTACACCATCAAACGGGGCAGGGTTGTTGCCCGGGGGGGAGAGGTCATCGTTGAAGGGGCAAACAGCACATTCTGGGTAAACCCATCAGTACCCCACGATCTGAACGTTGCCGGTGATCCCGAATTTGTTAAAAAATTTGAACAGTACTACACCGTGCGTATGGACAACTACCCGGTGCAGGATGTTTACCTGCCGCGGGGGAAGTGCATCAGGACGGAGGCAGCACTGTGAAGGTAATTCTTGAGACAAAGAAACGGAAAAAACCTTTTCTCCCTATCGAAGCGGAAACTATCATCCCTCGCAATTTCCTCAAGGGTACTGACCTGACCGTTTATGAAGGGAACAAGGAGTGTCTCCTCTCAGACCTGTTCTGGATCTTTGTTGAAGGTACCGCGGTCTCACCCGACAAGGTAGAGGTTGTCCTCAAGGGCGACACTGCACGCATCAAGCGTGTCGGTGAGTACATGGACACAGGCATAATCCGTATCATGGGAGACATCGGCATGCACTGCGGGAATTTTATGAGCGGTGGTGACATTGAGATCCTTGGCAACGCCGATGCATGGCTCGGACGCGAAATGAGGGGGGGCAAGATCCTGTGCCGGGGGAATGCCGGGCACTACTGCGCATCCGGCTACCGCGGGGAGAAAACCGGGATGCGGGGCGGGCTTGTTGAAGTGCTGGGGAATGCCGGCGATTATTGTGCTGAATACCTGACCGGAGGCGAGGTTCACATCCATGGCAGCTGCGGAGATATGGCAGGCGTTGAGATGAAAGGGGGGCAACTTATCATCGAAGGAGAAGCGACACGCCCCTGCGGGAACATGAAGGATGGGACGTGCATCATCCTCGGATCGATACGCCGGATGCTTCCAACGTTTGAGAAGATCGGGACAAGGGTACTCCCGGACCGGAAGGTTATGGTGACGGTGTACAAGGGCGACATCGCGAACCGGGGTAAGGGAATGATGATGGTAAAAGTTCCGGATCAGTCCAACGATTGAACATATGAAAAATGTGTATTGGACATTTCCGGGATTTTTCCATAGTCCCACATCCATCATTCTTGCCTGTTATAGTTACCCGCAGGTAGGGGCACCTCCTGTTTTAATCTTGGTGTAGCGCTAACGTTATGGGCATAACGGTGGGTAATGGCAGAGATCAGGATTGTCGGAACGGCACACGTTTCCCAGAAAAGCATCGATGAAGTGCGGACGGCGATTGAAGAATTTCATCCTGATGTTATTGCCGTCGAACTTGATCCTGCGCGGTATACTGCCCTGAAGAAAAAAGCGCAGGATCCCTCCGTAAACGATATCCTCGAAGTAAAAAATTTCAACACCTTGCTCGTCCAGTGGCTGCTCGCCTACCTACAACGCAAGATCGGCGTGGATGTTGGTGTTGAGCCGGGGGCTGAAATGAGGGCCGCCATTGAGGAAGCCGAGCAGCGCAATATCTCCATCGCATTGGTTGACCGGGACATCCGGCTCACCCTTCTCCGTTTCTGGAAATCGCTGGGTATCATCGAAAAGATCAAAATGGTCTATGCACTGATCGTTTCGATCGCTGAATTGGACAATGTTGGTACAATCGATATCGAATCACTCAAACAGCAGAGCGTGATCGATGTGGTCATGGAGGAATTCCGCAAGTTCTCGCCAAATGGTGCACGGGCACTTATTGATGAACGCGACGCCTACATCGCATACCAGATTGGTTTGCTAAAAGACCAGAGACCAGACGGTCGAATCCTCGCGGTTGTCGGTGCCGGGCACATGCAGGGCATTTCTGTGTATCTCGACAAACCCGAAACACTTCCCCCATTCGAATCCCTCACCCGGGAGCCGATAGCATTCCCGTGGGGAAAGGTGTTCGGTTTTGCTGTGACAATACTATTCTTATTCCTTCTTGCTGCAATAGCATTCTCCGGTGTAGGCCTGAATATGCTACTCTATGCCCTGCTTTTCTGGGTGATTCTCCATGGTGTGCTTTCAGCGTTATTCACGCTTGCGGCGGGTGGACACCCGTACTCTGCAGCGACCTGTTTTGGGGTATCGTGGCTTACGGCATTAAATCCCGGATTCCCCTTCTTCCATGCCGGCTGGATTGCAGCATATGTGGAAGCAAAGGTGAGAAAGCCACCGGTTTCGGATTTCCGGAAAATCTACGAAGCGGAGACAATGACTGATATGGCACGGATCCCGCTTTTTAAAGTGGTTCTCGTTGCGGCATTAGCAAATCTCGGGAGTTTTCTTGGATCTATCCTTTATTTTATCTTCATTTTCCCTGTTCTTGGAATTGATCCAGGGGTGGTGATATCAACCGGAATTCACAATATGTGGTTGTGGTTCACCGGATTCGTATAAAGGACACTATTGTGTTTATCATTCCCTGTAAGTGCATTATTTCTCCTTATTGAAGATAATTCTCCATGGTTTTAATTCCCCCGTCAAAATTGGAAGACAAGGGAGAAAACATGGGGATAAACAGGAAGTTCTGCGGGATCTGACCGAGAGATTTGCACAAAATATGAACATACTGAAGGTTATTTCTGCATTAAGTGATTCGGCTTTTCATAATGATCTTTTTCATTTACCATGTTCACTATCACGGGATATTGGGTCCCACGGATCCCTTGACAGGAGACAGAAGCCGGGTTTGCTATTTTATATCAGCAATCTCCTTGTCAATCCAGTCTTGAATAATGAGTTTCATCTGTTTTTTTGTTAAACCGTGAACAGAACGTACCCGGATCTCAACCTCGAGAAGATCAAGGATGGGTGTCACAATGGTAAAATAATCATCGGTGTCCTTCAAGCCACCCGATTTTTCAATATGGTGTGTGATAAGCTCATTTAAGTGTTCAAATTCGCCGGTTATATCAATAATCGCTTCGAGTGTCATCCCGCGTAAAGATTGATCCGGGTTCCATGGGGAGGGATTGGTTTTTTTATCACTCGGTTCGCCATTCTCTTCTGGCTGATCCGTATCTGCCATAGATTCGTCTCGCCCTTCAATCCTGTCTGAAGCGGTAAGGTCCGCTCTTTGAGTACCCAATTCAGTGAAACAGGAAGAGTACCGTCCTTATCTTTTTGTATGATATAAATAATTTGGTTCAATACCCCCTTAGAATTATCCATTGTTGAGTGGTCTTTTCTTATTGTAAAAGTGTCGATTTGCCCGTTGCATAAATAGTCCCCTAAATTCCAATGCTGCACTCCTGATTATTAAAGGACTCTGGTGGACTCCGGAGCAAGGGCCAAAATGTCTTTCAGTCCTGCCATTCATGGAGGGACTGAGGGCTGAAGGTTGATTTAACATTTAGGAATCAGACTTTTATGAAAAAACCGGGTTCAAACGTGCACTTGTCGATGGCCTGACTAATAGACAGGAAAACCGGCTATTCCTGTTCATTGCAGCGCATTGTACCGGCACGTGGATTTTCGGATAGACGGGTAATATCGGCTGGATGGCACGCATATTGATCGA
>CAZVFG010000013.1:0-2665 GCA_964626125.1 uncultured Methanoregula sp. | reverse complement strand
CGTGGATTTTCGGATAGACGGGTAATATCGGCTGGATGGCACGCATATTGATCGATTCGCCGATTTCGAACGCCTGATCAAACTTGAAAAAAAACACGTCACAAGCCGCAGAAAGATCATCGATGCATGCAAAGGCTCTGCGCAGATGTAATGGTGATGCTGTTTTGTGCAAAGGGAAGGATGAGTGTATGGTGCTTAAAAATGCCATCTCACTTGTCGTTCAGCCCGACACCCGGGGAGCAGGGCGTGGGATGAGACAGCTCACCTGATCGCAAAAGTCGGCTGGAATAAAAAATTATGAAACGCATTTCAATATGGTAATGAAATATCTCCATTATATTTCTATTGTCTCCGATTTTTATCTCTTTATTTACCTGAAGTCTCCTTTGGTTTTGGCAAGAATGGGATGATAGAAGCAGCGATCTTCGCGATGTCCATGGACTGAAGCACAACCCTGCCGGGCCCGCTCAGTGTGGTAACAAAGAGCCCCTCACCGCCAAAGATGATCGAAGTGATCCCTCCAGCGAGAGCGATATCGTAACTGACAGTGCTCTCAAATCCCACCACCAGCCCGGTTTGTACTTTTATCATCTCGCCATCATTCAGGATCAGTTCAATGATATCGCCGCAACAGTGAAGAAAAACTGTACCGAAGCCGGTCATTTTCTGGAGGATGAATCCTTCACCGCCAAAGAGCCCGCTGCGGATCTTTTTTGTCAACGCAATATCGAGTTCAACCCCTTCTTCACAGCAGAGGAACGAGTCGCGCTGGGCAATAAATTCTTTTCCAGATGATAGTGGCACAGGAAAAATTTTCCCCGGCACATTACCTGCAAAAGAGACAAAGCCCGGGCGATTAGAAGGGAAAAATCTGGTGAGGAAAAGACTCTCTCCCGTAAGGACTCGCTTGATCCCTGAAAGGATCCCGCCTTTGAGCTGGGATTCCATCTGCATGTTCCCGCTCATGTTTACCATAGCTCCCGCTTCGGCATAGAGCCCCTCATTTGTCGCAAGCTCGATTTTAACCATCTGAAGGTTATCACCGATAATTTCGTACTTCATCGCTTTCCCTGATCACTGGTACAGCACGGAACTACAAATGCATTGTGTGTATCCGGGAGGCCAAGGGATGGAGGAATGAGTGTGGGTAATCTAATAACAGAATTGGTATCCATGCACTGAAATTACCTGATGGTTTCAGATTGGAAATTCAATGATTGGGGTAATATCTTTTTTTTATGCTTTGTGCAGCAAGCATACCAGTTGAGAAAGCAGCCTGGAGATTGTATCCTCCAGTATCCCCATCGATATCAAGCACCTCTCCGGTAAAAAAAAGGTTTTTTTCAATACGGGATTCCATTGTTTGCGGATTCACTTCGCTCAGCGTAATTCCTCCTCGTGTCACCATTGCACAAGAAAAATCTCCAGGTGATTTTACGATCAGCGGGAATTCAGTAAGATTTTTAATCAGTTGTGTCCGTTGTGACGCGGAAAGATAGGCACAGGAAAGATCGCGGGGAATTTTAGTATAATCCAGAATTTTTTTAACCAGCCGATTTGGTATCCGATAAGGCAACAATACCGATGTTACCTGCTGTGAACCGTGAGAAACTATTTCTTCTGATAGTTTTCTTCTGAACTCATCAGGACTTGTTTCTTTGATAAATGAGAGGTGAATTTCATCACCGGTCATGATATTCCGTGAGCAGTCAAGGATTCCAGGTCCTGATAATCCATCATGCATGAACATCACATCGCCACAATGGCGGAAGATTTTTTTTCCTGTCCTCCAGATCGAAAAATCCATCGAGGGAAATGACATCCCGGCCAGATCAAGAAACGGGAAGTCCTGTACTATCAATGGCGTGAGTGCCGGTCCAATCTCACTTACGGTATGCCCCATCATGGCAGCGAAACGGTATCCTTCCCCGGTCGATCCGGTAGACGGATAAGATACACCTCCCGTAGCAATCACAATATGTTTAGTGAGATATACTGCATGAGAGGTGATTACCTCAAATCCCCCCCGCCATTTTTTTATCCGGTGTACCGGTTCATTGCAGATCAGATCGATCTGCTGTTTCCTGCACTCAGCAAGCAGAACAGAAAGAACATCGGAAGATCTGCGGGTGACGGGAAACACTTTCCCATCATCGCGAATTTCCATCGCAAGCCCATGGCCACAAAAAAAGGCTATGAGATCGCGGTTGGTAAAGGTATAAAGTGCAGGTTTCAGGAATTTCCCGTGCTTTCCGTAATGGAGGAGGAAGTCTTGAATTTTACCATCATGAGTGATATTGCATTGCCCCGAACCTGAAATAAGAAGCTTTCTGGCAGGCGCAGCCATCTTCTCTAAAAGGAGGATACGGTGTCCGGGTGCGGATGCATGGATGGCACAAAACAATCCTGAAGGTCCTGCACCGATTACGATGACATCGTACTGTTTCATGGATTCTGTTCCATTGGGTATTTAAAGACCAGATCCTAGATCCCGGCTGGTCTTTTCAAAAACTGGTTTTTCGGGATAATAAAGGGATCAGCTACGTGAAGAATCCAAGAAATTCTCCGCCGTAGTGTATAATCCGGTATTTCATATTGAGTCAAGTGGCATTTTATAAAAAATGCCCCATAACCAGCAATGATGGGTTGAACATGATAACACACC
>CAZVFG010000012.1:24996-29758 GCA_964626125.1 uncultured Methanoregula sp. | reverse complement strand
TCGGGAATCCCAAGGGGATTACGAACGAGAAAACGGAGTTTTTGAGTTCGGCGAGCCTGTCAAACTTTTACAGAATCGTACAACAACCGGACGGCATACCAAAAACCCATAACATCGCCCCCGCAATGCTACTATAGGAATGGCATCCGCATTTGCAGAGCTCCATGAATCGCTCCAGACTGTGCTTTCCCAGCGGCTTGGGTGGACAGAATTGCGGGAAGTCCAGGAACGCACGTTCCACGCCGTATCAAAGGGCAGCGATGTGCTTGTCATCGCGCCGACTGCCGGGGGCAAATCAGAGGCGGCCCTGATTCCCGTCATCGATGACCTGTTAAAGAACGGACGGTCGGGCGTCGCGTGCCTCTATATCTCACCATTAAAAGCGCTCATCAACGATCAGGAAGAGCGGTTCTCTGCCTTTTGCATCCCGACCGGTCTTACGGTGATGAAGTGGCATGGGGACGTGCCAAAAGGGGACCGTGCGTGGAAGGAAGGTGAGAAACCCCACATCCTTATGATTACCCCAGAATCCCTCGAGGTCCTGCTCCATGAACCGAAGCTTGCGGTTGCGTTAAAAAACCTCCGTTCCGTCATTATCGATGAGCTGCATGCGTTCGTGGAAGCAGAGCGTGGTGTCCACCTCAAGACACTGCTGTACCGGGTCGATCGGATCGCACAACGTCCCATCCAGCGGATCGGGCTCTCTGCGACGGTTGGTAACCCAGAAGAGATCCTCGGGTGGCTCTCTGATCAACGGCACGGAGAGGAAGTTGTTGCCGTCCCCTCCACCTCAAAACAAAAACGTTTCTCCTTTGTGATCGAAGCGGAGGAGAAGGACCGCATGGATGCCGTAGTGCGCACGGTTGCGGGGAAAAAAGCGCTGGTCTTTGTGAACAGCCGGCGGGATGCGGAGAACGTGATGAACACGATTGCGCCCCGCATGGAAAACGTATACATCCACCACTCATCCCTTTCGGTCGCGGTACGCAGGGAAGCGGAGGACGCATTCTCGCGGGAAGGGGGCGCCTGCATCATCTGCACGAGCACGCTTGAACTCGGGATCGATATTGGCGATCTCGATGTGGTCGTGCAGCTGGGGCCGCCAAATTCGGTTTCATCGTTTTTACAGCGGATGGGCAGGAGCGGCAGGCGCGGACAATCCGCATATGTTGCATGGGTGCTGCGTGATGCCTGCGAGCTGCTCTGTAGTGCTGCGATCATAGAAAGTGCCATGCACCGGAGAGTCGAGCCTCTTTACCCGCAGAAGCGCCCGTATAACGTGCTTGCCCAGCAGATGTTTTTGTTTGTGCACCGGACCCGGCGTACAACCCGCCGCCAGCTCGAACACACCCTGCGGTCGCTTCCGCCATTTGCCGGCATCCCAACCGCCACTATCGGGAAGATCATCACGCATGCGATCGGACAGGGTTACCTCACGACCGATGGTGACATGCTCATGCTCGGCGAACGGGCGGAACAGACCTTTGGCAATGCAAACTGGAAGGATCTGTATTCGGTCATCACCGGTGCCGGGGAATTCCGTGCAGTTACACCGGATGGCGAGGTGATCGGCAGACTGGACGCACGATTCGTTTCGAGCCGGGCTACCGGCGAGTTCTCGCTGGGCGGGAAAGTCTGGTCGATGGTGAAGTGTGACGAGGCGCACAACCTTGTCGTTGTCGTACCCGGCACCGAACAGACCTCGCGGGCGTTCTGGACCGGGGGGGGACAGGCGGGGTTCTCGCCGCTTGTCTGTGCTGCGGTGCAGGAAATCATCTCTCGTGGTTCATCTGTACTACCCCTGCTCCCCAAGGACGAGGAGATCCTCAGGGAGCGCATCCGTCATCTCCCCCAAGGCATCCCACAAACCGGATTGTGCGTCTGGGAGCGGCATGCAGGAAAACGTGTGGAGGTGGTAATACTCTCGCTGTACGGCAGTCAGATGAACCGGTTGCTCACCATTCTGCTTGGACAGATGCTCGGCAAACGGGTACGGGTCCGGTACAGCGATTTTTCCGTGCTCGTCCAGAACGCGGGCAAAGACGGTGCGGCACAGCGGGTGAGAGAGACCCTCCATGCGATCAAAGCGCTCGACCGTGACGCGATCGGTGCGAGATTACCGGCACTCCCGACAGACTCGTGGAAGTTTGGTGAAGTGTTGCCAAAAGAAGTGCTGAAGGATATGGCGCTGTCAGAACAGTACCATATCGAGGAATTCGTAGAGACTATCCAGACCACGCCTGTTATTACGGTGCCTGGTTTTGTTTCAATGACTCATATACCTACACAGGAAGGGGAAATGAATGAGTGAACAACCCTTGAATCCGGATATGTTGGGCACCCTCGTCTCGCTGCAACAGGGGGAGATCACAGAACACCGGATTTATCAGAAGATCGCCGCTGTAACCAGCGACCCTCACAACCGCGAGGTGCTCATTGGCATCGCCGCACAGGAATACGAGCACTATCTTATCTGGAAGAAGTATACCGGACGGGATGTAGCCCCCGATCTGTACCGGGTATGGGTCTATTACCTGCTCGCACGCATCCTCGGGATCACGTTCGCCATCAAACTGATGGAGGGTATCGAGAAAAGGGCCCAGCATACCTACCGTCAAATCGGGACAATTATCCCGGAAGTGAGGGAGATCGTTGCCCATGAAGAATCCCACGAACGCGAGCTGATCGGGCTTCTGGATGAGGAACGGTTGCGGTACGTGGGGTCGGTCGTGCTCGGTTTAAACGATGCGCTCGTCGAATTCACGGGGACACTTGCCGGGCTGACGTTTGCACTCCAGAACTCTCAGGTCATCGCGATGGCAGGGCTCATCACGGGGATCGCCGCGTCGCTCTCAATGGGTGCATCTGAATACCTGTCGCAGAAATCCGGTGAAGGGT
This sequence comes from uncultured Methanoregula sp., assembly GCA_964626125.1. GTDB lineage: Archaea > Halobacteriota > Methanomicrobia > Methanomicrobiales > Methanospirillaceae > MVRE01. The sequence goes on along the minus strand of CAZVFG010000012.1, from coordinate 26,860 downwards.
CGCAGAACGCAGGAAAAGCAGCGCTTTACACAGGAACTGCTTATATATTCACAGTATTTTTGCTGGTCCTGCCATTCCTGGTTTTTTCCAATCCATACTTCGCCCTGCCGATCACGCTTGCAAGTGCGATTCTTGTCATCTTCTTCTTCACGTTCTACATCTCAATAGCAAAAGACCTGTCTTTTGTCCGCAGGTTTCTGGAGATGGTCGCAATCAGCATGGGAATTGCCGGGATATCATTTGTGATCGGCCTTATGATCCGTATGGTTCTCCATGTTGATGTATGAAAAACTTCGTCGTCGCACGGTGCGGATAGAGTGAAAAATCCTTTCGCGACCGGACCCAATGAAAAGAAAGGTGGTAGCAGGGTGTGTGAATAGTTGGGATATCCGCCATATCCGGATGGATCTGGATCATTTTTTCAACCCCCCTGATAGCGCCGCCACGTGCCGGGATGCCACAAGGATGCAGAATCCTGCCAGCGCCACGACCCCCATGATCAAATTGTCCTCAGGAGTGGTGTTATAGGGAGCCATCAGGTTGCCGGTGCCCGTGCTTCCAGACCATACGGAATACGAACCGAGTACGGCAAGGAACAGTAGCACCGCAAAGCAAGCTGGCACCCTCAACCGGGAGATCCATGAAGGAAATGGCAGGGTGAAACGGTTGACATATACCAGCGAGACTACGAGGAGCGTTGCGAACAGGAATACCCATTCAGATACCGATGATATCTCGAGCCAGAAATAGGTGCCAAAATAGTTGGTGTCATGGTATGGCTGAAACGGTCCGAGCACCGGGTAAAACCAGGACACCGGCTCGTGCCACATTGCATCGAAGAGCTGGTGGAGCAGGACTGCCCCGGCTACCAGAAATACGATGGTGCTGTTTCGGAACCTCCATACAAGGAAGGCAAGTGCAGTGATAACCACAACTGCGAGCAATGCATGGAAGTAGATCCTGCCGGGGCCAAGCGTTTGCGGGAGGAAAATAAAACCAAGCGGTTTATCGATGACATCTGACAGTATCGATGCCGCGATGCAGAGCGGGATAATGCGGGTATCACGGAGGAACCACCAGAGGACAAGCCCTGATGCGGCACCGGCAAAGATATGGGCGAAAATCAACATGGGAGTAGAGACTCGAGTGGGTATGACAGATGCGTTGGTTACAAGGACATGATTAATAATCCTTGTACACGTTCAAGAAATAATTGTGCGGGTTCCTGAAGCCCAAAACCATCCCTCAGTCAAGCTTCTTGACAAGGGAAGCAACATTTTCGGCAAAGATCCGGATTGTTGCGATCCCTTCGTCATCCTTCCAGACCTCGCCGGGGTCCCTGCCAAAGACCATGTTCCAGTAGGTGGATCCGACAACGATCATTTCATTGATAAGGTAGAACATCAGCATCTCCTGAAGGGTGGAGGTGTGCCCGCCCCTGCGTGCGATTGCTATCGGTCCCCCGACCTTCCCGGAAAGGAAACTGTCGGATGCCATTGAAACCATGCCAATCCGCTGGAGCGCGGACATCACATCGCCGCGGGCGGTCCCGAAATAAACCGGTGATGCAACAATGAAGCCCTGAGAGTCCCGCAGTTTTTTGATGACCGTGTTCAGCCCGTCATCAATTGAACACTCGCCGAGGTCTTTGCACTGGTAGCAGGCAGTGCAGGACTCGATCTTCTTTCCGGCAAACGAGATGACCTCGGCTGAAACCCCGTTATTCTCGATCACCTTCGCACATTCTTGTGCAATCTGCGCCGTGTTTCCATCGGGACGGGGACTCCCGCAGATAACAAGAACTTTTTTCATTGATGACCTCTCCGTATTCTGCCACAATGATTGGGCATCGGGCTTATTAAAT
>CAZVFG010000012.1:19167-24896 GCA_964626125.1 uncultured Methanoregula sp. | reverse complement strand
CAGGGCCGTTTTTTAAAACCCGGCAATCCTGAGCATCGCACCTACAAGGATGCCGAACATCGATGTGGACGCCGAGAGCATGGCAAGAAGAATGTAACCGACGACCACCCCGATCTTAATCGGGACATATGTAGGGTTGAGGTTGAGGCGCCGGACTGCGCGAAACGATCGCGTTTCAGCCGAAATTGCCGCTTTGTTCTTTTTAATCCTCAACTGCATCCACCCCATTGAAACGTGTATTTTTTTCACTTGATCCCTGCATCGTAATTATCTGGATCAAGAAAATTCAGTCCATGCAGAAAAATACTTGAACAATCCCCTATTTAATAGTTGTTGGTGTGAAAAAACGATAATCTCCTTTACCGGAATTATTAAAAAAACCCTAATGGAGAAATCCACCTCACAGCAGGGGTGTCCATGCAGGTTCTCACCATAAATATCGGCAGCAATTGACATCAGGGCATTCAGTTTTTTTGATCCTTTTGAGTTCTCACCGAAACTGCTGAAAATATGAACATTACCTCACGAAACGCCGAGGGGGAGAGTTGAACTCCCGAGGTGCAGGGCACCAATGGTTTTCGAGACCATCGCCTTACCGGGCTAGACTACCTCGGCACCGGTTCAGATCAATTTTACGCCAATTCCTATAATAGTTATGGGATGTGGGTGCGTTGCGGGATGAGAGCTGGACCGGATGAGAACGCGGTGGACATTGGGTGTGGTAACGACGGTATGAAAAAGGATGCGCAAAAAAGGTTCGGGTTAACCCGGATACGGTTTTCATCCTCAGTGAAGAAACAAGAACACGCCTGAATATGTAAGCATGAGAGAAAAAAGGATGGATATTTTTCTGACTTTTACCCCATCGGGGCGCCGGGCATTCCTGCCGGCATCTTCTGCTGGGTGATCATCATGTCGTCAACCCGTATGAGCATCGCTGCGGTCTCCGAAGCGCTCTTGATGGATTGCCGCTTGGACCGGAGCGGCTCGAAAACGCCCTCAGCGTGCATGTCGATGATATCCCCTGAGTAGACGTTTAATCCGGCATTCTTTTTGCCCTTTGCATGAGCATTTTTGAGGTCGACAAGCTTGTCAATCGGATTATAACCGGAATTTTCCGCAAGTGTCCTTGGAATGGTCTCGAACGCGGCTGCATATGCTTCGAGGGCGAGCTGGATGCGTCCCCCGACGCTTGCCGCATAGTCCTTGATCTTCATCAACAGCTCGGTTTCCACCGCGCCGCCACCAACAACAAAAGTGCCGTCCTCCATTGCGTCCATAACAACACGTTTCCCATCGTTAACCGCGCGTTCGAGTTCATCGAGCAGGTAGTCGGTGGAGCCACGCAGCAGGATGGTGATTGCCCTGGGGTTCTTGCACCCGCCGATCCGGACGATATCGATATCGTTGTCTTCTTCGACAGTTTCGGCACTGCCAAGATCCTTTACCGTGAGGTTTTCCGCCTTCTGGACGACGTTTGCCGAGACCGCCTTTGCTGCGTACTGCATATCCGTTTCGGGGACATCTTCAACAGCGAGGATACCGGCTTTTGCAAGGTGGAACTGGACCGGATCGGCAATACCTTTCTGACAGAGGAGTACGTTTGCACCGGTATCGATCACGTAATTTGCAAGTTTCTTTAATGCCTCACGTTCCTGTTCGGTAAATGCCGCGACCTGTTCGGCAGTTGAGATCTTGATCTTTGCCTTCACCTGCGTCTTGGTAATTTCGAGAGGGGTTCCGATGAGCGCGATCTTTGCCTTGGTCACTTTCTTGGGCATGCCTTCGTGGACACGGCTCTTGTCGATTATAATACCGTGGATCAGCTCGGCATCATCCATTGCGTGCCCCCGCTTCTTTTTCACCATCACGTCGTCTTCATCGATGGTGATTTTCCCGTTCACCCTCTCGGCAACCGCGCTGACTGCATTGACAATAATGCCACAGAGCTTGGATTTTACCGCGTCGATCGATTTCCCGGTGATTGCAGTGTCACAGATTTTGCCAAGCGTTGTTTTGTCGGTCGGTTCAACCTTGAGCGCCAGACCGTCCACAATTTCGAGCGCCTTCTCCATGCCGAGCCGGTAACCCGCTGAAATAACGGTGGGGTGGATACCCTGCTCGAGAAGGTCCTCTGCCTGTTCCATGAGTGCGCCGACAAGCACGACGGCGGTCGTCGTTCCGTCCCCGACCTCGTTATCCTGCGTCTTTGCGACCTCAATGACCATCTTTGCACCCGGGTGCTTCACGGAGATCTCCTGCAGGATTGTCGCGCCATCATTGGTGATCACGATATCGCCGGTCGATCCGACAAGCATTTTATCCATGCCACGGGGACCAAGAGTCGTCCTCACTGCGCCGGCGATCGCCTTTGCAGCAGTAATATTCGAGCGCTGGGCTTCTTTCCCGTAATTACGCTCGACATTTTCCCTTAAAATGATAATTGGTTGTCCAGCTAACATACAATATCCTCCGATGCTGTAAAAGATGGAATTGAACTTCTATATAAATTTACTGTATTGGCGACGTCAAAAAAGGAAAGTTCAGTCAATGCGGGATATTTTGAAGAGCGAATAGACCGGTACACCCTCGACATCCTTGACGCCGCGCTTGTCAAATATTACCCAGATAGCAACCGGAGTCGCGCCGTGCTTTTTGAGATACTTGACGACTTCCTTCATCGTGGTGCCGGATGTGATCGTATCATCCACAATGATGCACCGCTCACCAGAAACGGGTGCAAAGTTACCGCTCATCGATCCAACCGGGCGCTCACTCATATTCTGTTTTGCAGGATGATAGATGGCGAGTTTTGCATCTTCCTGTACAGCGATTATGGTTGCAAGCGGGACGCCTGAAAGTGCGATCCCCACAATGACTCCGGCATCGCGGGCTGGTACTCCCTGCTCGCTGTTTTTATCAAGGTAATAACGCTTGAGCAGCATGAACGCGGTCTGTTCAAGGAGGGGGGCGGAGCTGCTGACGGCAGTCCAGTCGATATGAACATCTCTGGGGGCAACAGCACCTTTCGCCTGAGTAAGCAGCCAGGTGACCGTCTCCATCGAGAGCGAGAGTTCGTCGGCTATCTGACCGGGACTATGGCCTTCAGAGCGCAGAACTTTTGCTCTCCCGATCAGATCTTCAAGGGAAGACATGAGAAGAAGTTTTTTGCTCCTATTTAATGGTTCTTTTGATTGGTGAACCGCAAACGGGACAATCACCGGAAGCAAAAAAAAACTTTTTGCATCCGGAACACCGGTATTTCCAGACCCGCTTTTTTGCGCTGCGCTGGAGGACAGGGTGCACCGTAATTTTCAGTTCGTGCGCAACGTTCTGGACGGCAAAATCATCCGAATAAATTGTTGCACAAAGGTCGAGTGCAAGGGCAAGAATGTCCCGGTCCGTGGCGGAGATCTTCTCAGAATCCCCGGTTTTTTGTGCCGCTTTTAAAACCTCCATCATGCTTTCCCGCGTGGGTTCGATCACCATGAGCCCTGCAGTGAGCAGAGTCTCGTAACGGCATTTTGAGCGCAGGTCAACGAGTTCTTCAATTACAGATGGTGTAGTAAACAATTCACCCGACAAAGGGTATTCGATGAAAAACAGGGACGTATCGATGACCGCTTTCATAGAGTGATTCCGAATGGTGCACCGGCATTTATTGTGACAGCGCCTCAGCGATACGGGCTGCAGCGCTATACCTGCTGCACCCGCGTTCGATGGTGTCGCTGCAGACGACATCGTTAATTCCCGCGGCTTTCAGGCGGGCGAATGCACCCCCCGTGAGCACACCGTGGACACAGGCAGCGAAGACTTCGCTGGCCCCCTGCTCCCTGAGCATGGCAGCGGCAGTTGCAATGGTACCCCCGGTCGATATGATATCGTCAACGATGACGACCGGGCGATCCGCCGCAGACAGCATTCTGGGTGCCATACGGACATCGTCCCCGGAGATCCGTGTCTTGTTGAGATGGTCGCAATCCCATCTGCCGATTGCCGCGACCTGTCTGGCAAAGGCAGCAGCGCCGTCATCCGGGGCAAGTATGAGGGGGTTGTTAAGATCCATCTCTTTGATGTAGGTGCCAATATCGCGTGCAAGCGAGACGTCCAATGCGGGTATCTCGAAGTAGGAAAGTATTTTTTTGTCATGGATATTGACCGTGATGCACCGGTGAACCCCCCGGCTGAGCAACCGCGAGATTGCCCGGGCACTCACAGGTTCTCCGTCCTTGAACCGTTTGTCCTGCCGTGCATAGCCCATATAAGGAATAACGAGCCGGTTATTCAGGCCCTCGCATGCATCGATGAGGAGTACCAGCTGGACGAGCGAATCATTGTCCACCACACTTCCCACAATAATCATATCCTCCTCGAGTCCATTGGCACAGAGGTAAAGTTCCCCATCGGGAAAGCGGGAAAACTTCACATAAACGACCGAAGTGTTCATTGCCTCAGCAACCCGGCTTGCAATGACCTGCGATGGCTCTGTAGAAACGATCTTCATGGTACCTCTTCTGTTCTATCGGTTGCCGGCAATTCCCTTTGCCGGATCCTGCCAGAACCCCTCCCTTCTCCCTTTTATGAACGTTTCGTCCCGCCGGCAACTAAATGTTGCGTTCTGGTATAAGCTGAAACTACTTAAATGATCTCTTACACATTATAGGATGCTCAATCCGACCAGAGGATAATTCCATCATGGAAACACCTGAATCCCCCCCCACTGAACCAGAACAACCAATATTGGAAGTAATACCGGAAGTGCCCGTGGGGGCCTCCTCCCAGATCGATGTACCTGCCAAGCTGATCGATCAGGTGATCGGTCAGGAACATGCGGTTGATGTCATCAGGAAGGCAGCAATCCAGCGCCGGCACGTGATGATGATCGGGAGCCCCGGGACCGGCAAGTCCATGCTTGCAAAAGCGATGGCGGAGCTGTTGCCAAAAGAGGAGCTGCAGGACATCCTCGTATACCCCAATTCAGACGACCCCAACAACCCTGTAATCCGGACGGTTGCCGTGGGTCGGGGCAAACAGATCGTTGCGGCACACAAAGCTGAGGCAAAGCGCAAGATCCAGTTCCGCAATACCATGCTCATGCTGCTCATTATCGGCATCATCGGATACGCATTCATCCTTGGTCAAATGCTCTTTGGGATTATCGCTGCTGCATTCCTCTTCATGGCTCTCAAGTATTCCGGTCCCCGCGAAGAGGCGATGGTGCCCAAACTGCTCGTATTCAATGACAATACGAGCACGGCGCCGTTCATCGATGGGACCGGTTCCCATGCCGGGGCACTCCTCGGTGATGTCCGGCATGACCCGTTCCAGAGCGGAGGTCTCGAGACGCCCGCCCATGACCGCGTCGAAGCCGGAGCAATCCACCGTTCAAATGGCGGTGTCCTGTTTATCGATGAGATCAATACCCTGACGCCCCATTCCCAGCAGAACCTGCTCACTGCCCTGCAGGAAGGGGAGTTCCCGATCACAGGGCAGAGCGAACGCTCGAGCGGGGCGATGGTGCGTACCGAGCCCGTCCCCTGCCGGTTCATCATGATCGCGGCAGGAAACCTCGATGCGGTCCAGGGTATGCACCCCGCACTGCGCTCACGGTTACGCGGGTACGGCTACGAAGTGTACATGTCGGAGAACATGGAGGATACTCCTGAGAACCGGCAGAAATACGTCCGGTTCATCGCACAGGAAGTGAAAAATGACGGCAAGATCCCGCA
>CAZVFG010000012.1:16025-19067 GCA_964626125.1 uncultured Methanoregula sp. | reverse complement strand
AATATTGATATCCACATCCAGTTCATCGGGACATACATGGGAGTCGAGGGGGACTCTGCATCAATCAGCGTGGCGACTGCCGTCATCAGCGCCATTGACGGGATTCCGGTACGACAGGACGTGGCAATGACCGGTTCGCTTTCGGTGCGGGGCGACGTATTGCCGGTCGGCGGAGTCACCTTTAAGATCGAGGCGGCGGCAAAGGCCGGCATTAAAACAGTGCTCATCCCGCGGACAAATCTCGACGACGTGCTGATTGAAGAGCGGTTCCGCCCGCTTGTCACCGTGATCCCGGTCGACACCATTAACGATGTATTAAAATACGCACTCGTACCGCAGAACACCGAAGGGTTCCTGTCCAAACTCAAGAAGATGGCGATACGGTCGACCGAAGCGCTCGTGGATGCACCTGCAGTCAACCAGACCATCGCATGAGTGAACCCTCTGCGATCCGGTACCATGACCTGCGACACGTGACCGGCCAGGTAACTCTCATTGATATCGACAACGGTGTGGTGGAATCCGCCACAACTTCATTTTTCAACAGGGCAATTCTCCGGGTGCTGGGTCCCCGCGGATGGGGAATTCTTCAGATCGACAATTTCTCTCCGTGCTCAACAAAAAAATTCAATTCCCTGCTTGCATCTGCTTCACGCCTCGCTGCGATCACGCAACAGGACGTGAACCTTGCCGATGCGCATCACGGCGCCCTCGACGTGCCGGCAATGAAGGAAGATCCGCGGGATGTAAGCATCGATGAAAAGACCTCACTTCTTGCGGAGGTTGAGATGGCAGCCAGCCATCCGGAAGTGGTCAACCGGCGGGCAAATTATATCGAACGGTCGGAGCAGGTCATGTTCTCGGACAGCTCCGGCCTTGAATTCTCGTACGAGATCTGCCGGTCAGGTTTTAACGTTCTTGCGGTCGCGTCCCGCAACGGCACGGTGCAGATGGGCTATGAACGTTTGCATTCGATCCACGGGTTCGACCTCAGGCACCGGCAGGAATACGGTAAGAATGCGGCATATATTGCCGTTGCACTTCTCGATGCGGGGCATGTGAAGGGTGGCATGATGCGGGCGGTCCTTGACCCGGAACTTGCCGGGGTATTTGCCCATGAAGCCGTGGGGCACGCGAGTGAAGGGGATCTTGTGCAGGAAGGCAGTTCAGTCCTTGCAGGAAAAGTTGGCGAACAGATTGGCAATGACCAGCTGAACATCATCGACGATCCCTCACTCCCCGACTTCGGGTTCGAACCGTTCGATGCGGAAGGTGTCGAAGTCCAGCCCACGGAGATCATCAGAAACGGTGTGGTGCATGCATTCCTGCACAGCCGTGAAACTCTCGCTGCAGTAGGCAACGGAATGGCGGGCCACGCACGGGCAATGTCGGGTGAGCCGCCACTGGTCCGGATGAGCAATACCTATATCGGGAACGGCGACGTGACGCTGGAAGAAATCATGGAGGCCTGCGGGAACGGCATACTGCTGAAAGGATCCCGCGGAGGGCAGGTTGACCCGGGGCGGGGCATCTTCCAGTTCAACGCAGAGTATGGTTACCTGATTGCAGACGGGGAGCCAACGTCCATGGTACGGGATGTTTCATTATCCGGGGAAATCCTCTCAACGCTGCACGGGATCCTGCTCTGCGGCGACGACCGGATAATGCACCCCGGATACTGCGGCAAGGGCGGGCAGAGCGTGCCGGTGAGTGACGGGGCCCCCCATGTCCTGCTGGACAATGCGGTGGTAGGTGGCAGTGGCGCCAATTGACCGGATCCTCAGACAGGGTGCACGGCAGGTAGATGAGGTTGAGATATTCTACGCTGACGGAATTGCAGTTTCCGCTGACCTGAAACGACGGAAGGTAAATATCGCGACCCGTTCTGAAGAATGCGGGCTGGGCATCCGGACGATTGATAAGGGGCGGGTGGGCTCGTCAACCACCCATGATCCGAAGCGGTGGAAGGAATGTCTCGATGCAGCGATTGCCAGCGGCAGGCTTGCCACCCCCCACCGGTGGGACGGCCTGCCCCAGCCTGCACATCCCGGCACTGACCTTTTATGTTACGATCCATCGCTCACTGTTGACCCGCCGACCGCCTGTGGGTTGCTTGAACAGATGCTCGAAGGCTCTGCAGAACACGGGGCGCAGGTGACTTCAGGTTCCGCGACACTCTCGTCAATTACGGAGATCATTGCCAACAGCAACGGGTTGCACTACACGAACCGCCACACGGGTGTATCCATCTCTCTCGACGCGATTTGCGAACAGTCCACCGGCTCCGAGTTTGCCCAGTCCTGCTTTTTCGATGTCGACCCGTATGCGGTGGGTGAGCGGGCAGGGTTCCTTGCTTCGCATTCGGCGGGGGGAAGCAATATTCCGACGGGTGAGTACGATATCCTGCTCTCCCCGATTGCCTATGCGGAACTGCTCGGGGCAGCATTTATCCCGGCACTCTCAGGGAGGAACGTGCATGCCGGGCGATCGCGTCTTGCCAGTCACCTTGGCGAACCGGTAACAGACATACCGATCTCCATGTATGACGACCCCTTCAGACAAAAGGGATTGGGGAGCACGTTCTGGGATGCTGAGGGCACGCCAACAAGACGGATTGATTTTGTGAAGGAGGGAGTCCTCGCATCGTTTGCCTATGATCTCCGCACCGCGTACCGGTACGGCAAGGAAAGCACTGCGAGCGCGATCCGGGGCGGGTCCAACGGGGGAACAGCGATAGGGCACCATAACTTCACGGTAGATGGGCCAAGAACCGATGTGGCTGACGATCGCGTCATCTATGTCCACGGTGTTGTGGGTGCTCACACGGCAAACCCGATGAGCGGTGATTTTTCGGTCGAGATATCCAACGCGTTTATGATGGAGGGCGGAGAATACGGGACTCCCATCCGGACTGCGATGCTCGCGGGCAATGTTTTTACCATGCACAAAGAGATTGGCGGAATCTCAAAGGAGGTAAGGCAGATAGGATCGCTGGTGCTGCCGTCGATACGGGTGCTCAGGCAGCGGGTGATTGGAAAATAA
>CAZVFG010000012.1:0-15925 GCA_964626125.1 uncultured Methanoregula sp. | reverse complement strand
AAAAAAAATCCAAAAAAATTCCATAAACCCTATAATCTGCAGAACATAATACCATACAAAACAAAAGCTCCATTAAAAGCATTTTGCAGGAGTCTCAATGAGCGCAATCCTTGTTACCGTCATGATCATTGTCGCGGTGGTTGCCATCGCGTATTATCTGGTCAAGAAATTTTCCGTTCTTCTCATCAACGCGATTCTGGGGCTGCTGTTATTGTTTATCCTGAATTTTTTCCATATGATGAACTGGATCGGCAGACCCGATCTCGGTTACAGCCTTGCAACACTCCTGATCTGTTTAGTGGGCGGGCTCCCCGGTGTGGGGATTCTGGTGCTGTTGTCCATCCTTGGGATCAACGTTTAATATTCCGGATACCCTTTTTTTGCAGTTTTAACCCCGGCGTTCCGGAGAAATTCCGTCAATGCGTCAGCAAAATCCTTCATGCGGCTCCTTTCCAGGCATGCATCCCCGGCATTAGGGTCCCCCATCATCACAGTGACAGGGGAAAAACAGGAAAAACGGGGGATGGATCGGGATAAACCGTGCGGATATTTCCGGGTTCAGAACACGTTTGCTTCCGAATACACAAGGACCTGGTCCTGCTGGATCTCGTACGGCTTGATCTCGCGGGAGTGCGCCGACATCCGCATCTTGACGACCTCGAGGGCGAGGTGGACATCGGTGAGGTCTGACGGGCGGACGTACCGCAGCAGGATCACCGTGTCTGCGAGATATTCGATAAGTGCGTGGCGGCTCGAAAATGAATTGTCCTTGTCTGTTTCCGAGGTCATCATAATCGTGCACTTCTGGTCCCGCATCCCTTCCACAAACCGGAACATCTCCTGCCTGCGGACCGAGTCAGTGTCAAAGAGGTCCTCGAACAGGGAGATGGGGTCGATGACGACACGGTGTGCGTTCACCTGTTTGATCAGGCGGGGAAGTTCATTTTTGATCCGGTTATTTGCGAGGTTGAAATCGGTGGGGTCGAGCTTGATGACAAAAAGGGATTTGTTCATGAAGGGTTTAACGTCCCACCCCTTCTGCTGCATGTACTCGATGATGCGTTCCTCCCGTTCCTCGAGGCTGATGTAAATGATGTGTTCCCCTTTTTTAAGCCCCTCCCAGATGAACTGAAGGGAGAACGTTGTCTTGCCGGTTCCATATGTCCCGATGATGGCGCAGATGCTCCCCGGAATGAGCCCGCCGCCGAGCATATCGTCCAGACCGATGATCCCCACTTTCATCCGCTCTTCACTCATATAACCACCCGGATGTTGCTGACTTCAAATCCGCTGGACGTGGAGATCCGGACGGCGAATTTGACAAGGTCGCGTTCCTCAAGGTGGGGCATGACACCACGGAATTTCTCAAAATACATCACGCGTTGCCGGCGCGCCCCGCTCGACTCTTCCCAGCGGAAGAGCAGCACGGCGTCAACAATATCGGCGATTTCCCGCTCCTCTTTCTCTTTAAGGATCCCATGGGTGAGAAGCAGGTATACCGTGAGGTTACGCTGCTTGGATATCCGCTGCAATCCCCGCAGGAGCCCGGTGAGGCTGAGCCAGTGATTGGGGGTGGTAAACTGGGTGGCGAGGTCGGTGATGGAGTCGATGATGATCCGGCTGTTGGGTTCTGCAGCATTCAGTGTGGTAGCGAGCTGAGCGAGGATCCCGGCATGATCGGCACGTTTCTGGAACCGTGTGATGATATCCCCATGGCTGTACCAGTCATCGGGAACCACGCTGTTATCAAAATAAAGCTCGGAGAGGTCCTCAAACCGAATCTTCTCACCCAATTTTGTGGCGTCCTCCAACGGGAACGACTTGGTAATCTCCTGCTTCACATCCTCATTTGTACGGGTGAATGTGATGTAGCTGAACAGGGGCGGGAGTGGTGCACCGGTATCAGCGGATAGCGGTGCTGCATTGAGAGTATTGACGATCGAACTATACACAAACTCGTAGTTACCTCCCCCAATATCGCCAAGAAGGAGTACCACAGATCCTGTGGGAACCCCCCCTTCAAGGATTGGATCCAGTGAGGCAATGCCCGTGGGTATTGTCTGTACAGTCATTTGTGCCATAAAAACTCCACTTTGCTCCCGCTGACTCTGACAATTGACTCTCTTGACGATTTATGATAAAGATATCTGTCAGCATGCAGCACGGGAAAGGATCACCGATATATTATGCAATGACTGGTAACCGGTCTCCCATCACCACATAATTATATAGAATCAACTCTCCTACAGTAATTCGATAGTATCGCTTGAGCAGGTTGGCGACAGGGGTCAGGGAAATGCAGGTGATGGATCTAATCAATAAACTGGTACCGTCAAAAAAAACCGAACCGGAAAAACAAAAACTCCCCGAGATCGAACTTCACCCGGAATTAAAAACTGAGCAAAAACCAGCCTCTCCAGCACTAATATTTCCAGCACTTAAATCTCCGACCCTTACAACAAAACTGAAAGTCCCGGATGCTCTTGCCCACTTTTTGACGCATAAGGAAAAAAAGCCAATCGAAGAATACGATATCGAAAAGCATGGTTCTCTGGTCGAGGTGCAGATACCGGAGAGGTACGAGGTTCTCGAACAGTACTGGGTAGAGAAGGGACGGTCGCTTATTATTATCACGCTGAACCGGAAGACCAACCAGAAGGAGTACCTGTTATTCGAACCGGCTCTCTCTGATTTCGAATACGAACTGCTTGAGCGGATCCACGAGGACCTGCGGGATATCCTGATCCTGTCGATTGATGAAGTTTCAAAGGATCGCAGGAAAATCCTTCTCGAAAAGATGGATGATCTGGTGAACGATTACGGGATTACGCTTGAACCCGTATCCCATTTCAAGTTGCAATATTACCTGATCCGTAACTTCATCGGGTGGTCGCGGATCGATGCCCTTATGAAAGACCCCCAGCTCGAGGATATTTCCTGCGATGGAAATGGCATTCCTTTGTTCCTGTACCACCGGAAGTATCGGAATATCAAAACAAACATTATGTTTGAGTCCGAAGTCCTCAATTCGCTTGCGATTATCCTTGCCCAGCGATCGGGCAAGCACATCTCCACCGGGTCGCCCATGCTGGATGCCACGCTTCCGGAAGGTTCGCGGCTCAACCTGACGCTTGGCAGTGAGGTCACGACAAGGGGGACATCGTTTACCATACGCAAGTTCAGGGAAGAACCGTTTTCGCCGATTGAACTTCTGGACTACGGGACCTTCGACGTAGATACGCTGGCATATTTCTGGCTCTCCATTGAGAACAACAAGAGCTTGCTCTTTATCGGGGGCACAGCATCAGGCAAGACCACCTCCCTCAACGCGGTCTCCCTGTTCATTCCGCCGGTCGCGAAAGTGGTGAGCATCGAGGATACGCGTGAACTCACGCTCTATCATGAGAACTGGATTGCGAGTGTCACCCGCCCGGCGCTGACCGAAGGGGGGACGGCCATCGATATGTTCGACCTGCTCAGGGCGGCAATGCGTCAACGCCCTGAGTACATCATTGTGGGTGAGGTGAGAGGGCATGAGGCACAGACGCTATTCCAGGCGATGAACACCGGGCATACGACGTTTTCGACCATGCATGCAGGCAGTGTAGACGCTGCCATCCACCGGCTCGAGTCCGAACCGCTGAACGTGCCCCGGAACATGGTGCAGGCACTTAATATTATCAGCGTACAGGGGCTCATCTATCGAGGGACCGAGCGGGTGCGCCGTGCGCAGGAGATTGTCGAGATCGCCGGTCTCGATCCCGCAACCGGGAACCTGCGGGTGAACAACGTCTTTGTCTACGATCCGATCCATGACCTGTTCACCTACACCGGCCGGTCTCAGATTTATGCTGAGATTGCTGAGCGGCGGGGGTGGTCCCGGGACCAGATGGAGTCTGAGATCAGGATCCGCAGACAGGTCCTCGCGGCAATGCAAAAACAGGGGATATACGATTATATCTCCGTTGCATCGATCTTCCATCTTTTCCATATCGATCGGCAGAGGGTGCTCGATAACCTTTCTGACCTTCGCAAGGTATCCCAATGAATTTACGCAGCTACATCAGGGACCAGATCCGCAAAGACCCCGTCAGGTACCACAGCCTGCACGCCGACATGATCTCCTCGCGTCTTGGAATGACGGTGGAACAGTTCATCTGGAGATCACTGGTAATTTCTCTCTTATGCGGGATCCTGCTCTCCGTGTTCGGATTCCTTTTTGGCAACATGATCGTGTATGCACTCGGGAGCAGCAGCAGCGGTATCTATAATGTCTTCTATCTCCAGATCCCCGCGTTCATTTTCTCGCCCGCTTTTGCGCGGTACATCCAGGTTCTGTCCGTTGTTGTCTGCTTTGCAGTCGGCACCTATGTCGCGTATGCGACCCTGTTACGCTTCCCCGGCATCGAGAAAAGGAACCGGGCGATCCGGATCAATCTGACACTCCATAATGCGGTCGCATACATGTATGCCATGCGCCGCGGCGGCGCTCAGCTGATGATGATATTCCACTCGCTTTCCGACCACTCCGACATCTATGGAGAAGTCGCACTGGAGTTCCGGCAGATTGTCCGGGACGCTGATTTCTTTGGATACGATCTGATCTCCGCCGTCCGTCACCTCATTGAGACCACACCATCAGAGAAGCTCAAGAATTTCCTCGAAGACCTTCTTTCGGTCATTGAAAGCGGGGGAGACATGTCAGAATTTCTCTCGATGAGGGTGCGGCTCTATCAGGAAGAGGCGAGGTTTGAGCAGAAACAGTTTTTAAACTTCCTCGCCATCGTTGCCGAGTCTTACGTCACGCTCTTTGTCGCAGGACCGCTCTTTTTAATCATCATTATGGTGATTATGGGGATGATCGGAAGCGGTGCGGTTGTTCAGCTATCCCTGGTCACGTATGCATTCATTCCCATCGGTTCGGTCATCTTCATCCTGCTCCTTGACCTCATCTCTGTTAAGGGAGAAAAGACCGAGCGGTATGTGAAGGTCAAAGTGCTGGAAGAGTATCCCGAGGTACGACTCATCCAGCGCGGTGACGAGGACTCGCTCTTTGCCCAGCTCAAGCGGTATGACAAGACCCGGAATCTGACGTCCATCATCAGGCACCCGTTCGAGGGCTTTGTGAAAAACGTCACCAACACGTTCTATATCACGGTACCGATTGCCACGATCTATATCCTTACGATGCTGTTGTCAATCCCCCATTACGCCGATATCGAGATATTCATCGATGTGGTGGATGACCATATCGTGATGGCGCTCCTGATTATCCTGCTCCCCTTTGCGGTTTTTTACGAGGTCTGGGCACGCAAGATAACAGGCATTGAATCACTCATCCCTGATTTTCTCGAACGGATGGCAGGGATCAACCAGGTGGGGCTCACGATTGCACAGGCAGTTGCGATCATGGTGAACACCAATCTCGGACTGCTCAGCTACGAAATCCGGCGGATCAAGCGTGACATGGACTGGGGGGCAAACTTTACTGAAGCGCTGATGCGCTTTGAAGACCGGATCAGAAGCCCTTCTATCGCCCGTACAGTCTCGCTGATCACCAAGGCATCTGAGATGAGCGGATCGATCGGGGAGGTGCTCTCAATTGCATCGAGCGATGCGAAGATGACCGAGGTGCTCAAACGGGAGCGTTCCGCCGAGATGTTCATCTATACCGCGATCGTGTATCTCTCGTTCCTGGTCTTCATTTTTGTTGTCGCCGTGCTCACGACCCAGTTCCTGCCGGTGCTTGCGAGTGTCTCGGTCGGAACGCTGACGAATGCAGGGCCCCTGTCAGGTATTGGTTCGGTGCCGATCAAGACGTTTAGCCGCCTGCTCTACCATACGTGCATTATGCAGGCGATCTTCTCAGGGCTGATTGCCGGGCAGATGGGCGAGGGATCGCTTAATGCCGGTGTCAAACACGCGTGTGTTCTCCTCCTCATCGCAATCGTCACGTTCAACTTCGTCATCTGAACACGTGGTCAATCCCAAAACGCAGATTTTTTCCGGGTTAGATAATCTTAAATAGATTTGTGGAGATGTTGTGGTGAGGTGTTCGAAGGTGTGTACTGTTGGGGGACCCATGGATATCGAGATCCCGCCGGATCGTGTACAGGGGAAGGATTACCACTGCAAGGATTGTGGTGAACGGTTCAAGGGCGTCGGTAAACATCCCATCTGTCCCAGCTGCCAGTCAGACAGTGTTGCCGAGGCATGATCCTCCTCCTGTCTGATGAATTTCTGCAGATCAGCAAGGGATCTTCTTTTTTAATCGTTGCACCCGCCAACGGGAGGTTTGCACTCTGTATCGAGACCGGGACCGATGAGTGCTGCCAGGCGATTGAACCGACCGATATTATCGCGGTCTCCGCTCCGGAAGGCGGGGCACCTGAAGCTGGTGTGATGCTGATCGAACTTGTAAGGCGTTACCGGACGCCGCTTGTCGTGCTCCCTTATAATCACCCTGGCTCCCGCCGGTTCCGGTATGTTGTGTCAGCGGGCCCGGTGATTGAGACCAGCTGCGGGATCCGGCGCGGAACCCACCCGGAGCAGCACCTGATCTGCGCTTCTGAGGAGCTTTCGGGAATGACGCTGCAGGGTGTAAAAGGAGGAGTCGAAATCAGCAACCTGCCCTCCGGTGCCGGGCTCATGCGGTTTCGGTCTCATATGGGCATCGAATTTTTAAAAAAATAACACCGGAATTTTCGCAATTTTTTCCATGGAACTGGCATTTCTGCGGTGTAAAATAACAATTTATATATGGTTTTTTTTACCAAATATTGTAATGCCGTGAAAGGAGGGTTGAATGAGAACGGAGGTCCTACGAGACATCAAAAAGACTGAAGAAGAGTACCAATCCATGATCCATGCAGCTGCGGAAGAGCGGAAGCACCGGCGTTCGCAAGGTGAGCTGGAGGCCGACAATCTTGTCACAAAGGCACAGGGCAACGCGGAGGAATACAAAAAGCTGAAACTGGAAGAAGTACGGCGCCAGGCAGCATTCAGGCACGCAGAGGTCATCAGAGAGGGTGAAGGGCGGGCAGCGGCATTGAAGGAGAAAGGAGCACCGCATCTTTCAAAGGCAGTGCAGTTGCTGGTAGCGAGGTTCAAGGAGCAGCTGCATGTTAACGCCTGAGCAGATGAGCCACCTGTTTCTTACGGGATCCAAAAATCAATTGGAGCCGGTTATTCAGGAATTATACCGCCAGAATGTATTCCATATCGAAGAATTCGTAGAACAGACAATGGAAGGGTATGAAGGTCTAAAGATAGGAACGCCTCTTCCCGGTGCCAGCGAGGCAGCCTCAAAGTTGATCAGGATCCGCTCTATTGAGAACACCTTCGGTGTTAAATTGGAGGATGTTGTGCCCAAAAAGAGGGTACCGGTCCAGCAACTCAGGGAAACCATTGATACAAAACTTAATGCGATCGGAAGTGAAGTGGAACAGCTTCTGGCAAAAAAATCAAAATGTGAAGCGGCAGTAAAAGATCTTGAACAGAAGATCAACGAACTCAAACCGTTTGCCGCGATTCCTCTTCCTCTTGAGATGTACAGCGGCTATCAGAATCTTGCTGTATTTGCCGGCAGAACATCAAAAAGTCCTGATTTGACTGTTCCGAATGAGACCTATTTTTCACAGACAAAGGATGGGAATTTCATTGCGGTTTTTGCACCTGCCGAGGATAGTGAACGGGTTCAGATGAGCCTGCTCCAGGCAAACTTTGTTGCCGTTCCGGTTCCAGGAGGTGAGGGGTTGCCACAGGACCTTCTGAACCTTTACACAGAGCAGATTGCAGCTCACAAAAAGGAGGTTGCTCTGATCCAGGAACACCTTGAAGCGATGAAAAAGGAGCAGATCGAATTCCTTGCAGCCTGTGAAGAACTGCTGAGCGCCGATGTCGCGAAGGCCGAGGCCCCGCTCAGGTTTGCGATGACCAACGAGGCATTTCTCGTAGAAGGGTGGGTTCCTGCAGACCGTGTTGACGCCGTACGTGATGCGCTTGTCAAAGTGACCGGCGGCAAAATCTCTGTCACCGTTCTGCCCACTGACCGTGAGCATGATGCGGTGCCGGTAGAGTACAACAACCTGTCGTTTGCAAAACCGACGCAGATGCTCATGGACGTTTACAGCCGGCCAAAATACACCGAGATCGATCCGACCCTGATGGTATCCATCGTCTTTCCCATCTTCTTCGGGCTGATTCTCGGGGATGTCGGGTACGGGTTGATTCTCCTTGCGATGGCATTCGGGCTCCGGAAATTCTTCAAGGGCGAAGAAGGCCAGCAGATGCTTGCCGTGCTCAGGAATGCAAGCATTTCAAGCATCTTCTTTGGTTTGCTTTACAGTGAGTTCCTTGGTTTTCCCATTCCGGGACTGAAACCGATCATGCCCTCACGCCACCTTATGGCAGAATCTGCTGCGGAAGGCGGTGCCGCAGCGAGTCATGGCCCGATGATTCCGGAACTGATGGTCATGTCAATCTGGATCGGTATCCTGCATATCACGCTCGGTCGTATACTCGGCATGATCAACCACGCACGCCAGGATCATGGCGAGCATCGTATCAAGGCGATACTGGCAAATTTCGGCTGGCTTGCCGTCATGTGGGGCATCCTGATTGCGATCTGGTCAATCGCCGCACTTCCGCTTATGCCCAATCTGACCGGGCTTCCCGCGGTTGTATCTTTTGTAAATCTCGGGGGAGTTGTCGGGGCAGTGCTCATTGTTATGGGTGTGCTATTCATCGCACGCGACTCAGTGCTTGAAGTTATTGAAATTCCGACGATTATCTCACATGTTTTATCGTATGCCCGTATCGTTGCGGTCGGGCTTTCATCGGTTGCCATTGCGATGGTCGTCAATTTCATGGCAATCGGCATGTTCATTGAACCCCAGTTGAAAAACTTCTCAATCTTCAGTATTTTTATCATCATTGCCGGACTGGTCATATTCCTTTTGGGGCATACACTGAACACGGCACTGGGTATCTTGGGTGGAGGGCTCCACTCAATCAGGTTACATTATGTCGAGTTCTTCACCAAGTTCTACAAGGGTGGAGGCATAAAATACGTTCCATTCGGAATGAAACGAAGATTTACGGAGGATTAAGTTATGGCAGCAGAAGTAGTAGCAGCAGTAGACGTTGGTATGAGTATTGAAGCGATCAAGGCATCGCAGATGGGAATGAAGGCACTTGGTGCAGGTATCGCGGTCGGTCTGACCGGTATCGCCACAGGTATCGCCGAGATGGCGATTGGTTCAGCGGCCGTTGGCGCCACAGCGGAAAACAAGGATATGTTCGGTCTTGCACTGCTTTTTACGGTCATTCCTGAAACGATCGTCATCTTCGGTCTGGTCGTCGGTCTCCTGCTTTTGTTCGTATAAACCGGAGCAGACTATGGGACTGGAAGCGGTTGTTGAAGAGATCAGGGACAAGGGCAAATCAGAGGCAGAAAAGATACGGGCTGAGTCGAGGCAGGAAGTCGGGCATATTCTTGCTGCGGCTCATAAGCGTGTCGCGGAGATCAAGGTCGCCGCGGAAGACGATGTGGCGAGACAGGCTGCTCATCTCATGAGCATTGAGGTCTCTGCTGCAAACCTGCTCGTCAAGCGTGAACTGCTGAACACAAAAAAAGAGATGCTCAATCAGGTTTACCAGACCACGCTCACCGAAATTTCCCGGCTCCCTGAAAGCTTCCATAAAGAAGCAATCAAAAAATTCCTCACCGATGCGAGAAAGGAGATACTGAAGGGTACTGTCTACTGCAATGCAAGGGATGTACCAGCGGCAAAGGCCGTGCTTTCTGAGCACCGTGACTTTGCCGGTTTTTCGCTTGGTAACCCCATTGATATCGAAGGTGGTATTATCGTTGAAAGCGAGGAGGGAGGGTTACAGATTGACTACAGTTATCGCACATTCCTCGACAGGGTGTGGGAATCCGGGCTGAAGGATGCATCAGATATCCTGTTTGCCTGAGGAGGTACGCACATGGTCGGGATGACCGGGGGTCCCGCCCCCTATGTCTACGTCTGTACCAGAATGCGCATGCGAAAGTCCAAGCTGATCCAGCGGGACGAGTACCTCCGGATGCTTAACATGAGCCTTCCGGAGATCACGCGGGTCATTGAGGAGACCATGTACAAACAGGAGATCGATGAACTCGGTACGAGTTTCAAGGGTATTGACCTTATCGAGGTTGCGCTTTCATGGAACCTCGCCAAGGAATACCAGAAAATCCTTGAGATTACACCGGGAACACTCAAGCAGTTCACCAGTTCGTACCTGCGCCGCTGGGATATCCAGAATGTGCTGAATATCCTTCGCGGGAAGACCGAAGGGATAAAGGTGGGCAAGATCAAGGAGATCCTGATCCCTGCAGGCAGTCTCGACCGTGCCACGCTGGACCGGCTCGTGGCGGAAGACTCCGTGGACCGGATCATCGAAGCGCTCAGAGGATACCGGATGTATCCGGTGCTTGCGGAAAATATTGGCGAGGCAAAGGAAACAGGTTCGTTCTCAAGGATGGAGAACGAGCTGTACAAGCAGTTCTATGCGGACCTGCTCGCGCAAGCGGAGAGCGGGATCAAGGGAGGGCAGCTCTTCCTGTCGTTTATCCAGTTGGATATCAACATCAGTAATATCAAAACCCTGTTCAGGCTCCGTGCGGATAAAATCGAGGGGGATCCCGCCGAGATGTATATTGCCGGCGGTGTCCTGACTGTTAATGATTTTGTACGTCTGAACACGATTAAGGATCAGGTTGAGTTCATCGACAACCTGAAGATGAAGGTCCGCCAGAAGACGCTGCTTGCATTCCTTGACGAACTCAAGGAAGAGAGTAAGGTGCATGATATCGAGGTGAGACTCACCAGCGTACAGCTCGACCAGATGGAGCGGATGTCAAAGCGTCATCCGTTCTCTATTCACCCCATCCTTGTGTATCTGGAGAAGAAGAAATACGAGGTGTTCAACCTGCGTGCGATTGCCCGTGGGAAAGAATCCAAGCTTTCGGCAGACAGAATAATGAAGTACCTGGTGATCTGAATGGAGATTGCGGTTATTGGCAACAGAGAATTCATCCTCGGGTTCCGGCTCGCTGGTATCAGGAAAACCTATTCTGCTGAAAATGATGAGCAGCTCACGAATTTAATCACAAAAGCGATGCAGGACAGCGAGGTTGGCATCCTTGTGCTCAACAGTAGTGACATGATGAGGATTCCCCGCAGGCTTCATGCGACCCTTGAGGATTCAGTGAAACCTACCGTGATTACACTCGGAATCGAGGAAGGGGGATTGTCGATGAGAGAGAGAATCAAGAGATCGGTGGGTGTTGATCTGTGGAAGTGAAGAACAAGAAATCAAAGGAAGCAAAACAGGGAATTCTCAAACGAATTGCCGGGCCTGTCGTGACGGCAGTCAACCTTGACGCCCACATGTACGATGTGGTAAAGGTCGGCAAAGAAGAGCTGATGGGCGAGGTCATCAAGATCCAGGGTGAGAACATCATCATCCAGGTCTATGAGGATACCTCGGGCATCAGGCCCGGCGAACCGGTGTCAAACACCGGCCTTTCCCTTGCCGTGGAGCTCGGGCCGGGGCTTCTGACCAGTATTTACGATGGCATCCAGCGGCCGCTCTCGGTGCTCGTGGACAAGATGGGGGACTTTATCCAGCGCGGTGTGTCTGCCCCGGGTCTTTCCCACGACAGGAAATGGGTATTTAAGCCGCTGGTCAAAACCGGCGACAAGGTGCAGGGCGGTTCGATCATCGGTGAAGTACAGGAGACCAACATCGTCCATAAGGTCATGCTCCCGCCGAATGCAAAGCCAGGGGTTGTCAAAACCATCAAAAGCGGAGAGTTTACGGTCGAAGAGACGGTATGCGTTCTGGAAGACGGTACCGGGTACCCGATGATGCAGAAGTGGCCGGTGCGGGTGCCCCGTCCGGTGAAGGAGAAGATGAACCCCGTCATCCCGCTGATCACCGGCCAGCGGATCCTTGACGGGCTGTTTCCCATCGCCAAGGGTGGCACCGCCGCGATTCCCGGGCCGTTCGGGAGCGGTAAGACCGTCACGCAGCAGCAGCTGGCAAAATGGAGTGACGCAGAGATTGTGGTCTATATCGGGTGCGGCGAGCGTGGCAACGAGATGACCGAGGTGCTGACCGAGTTCCCGCACCTCGAGGATCCCAAGACGGGCAAGCCGCTGATGGAACGCACGGTGCTGATCGCCAACACGTCCAACATGCCGGTCGCTGCCCGTGAGGCGTCAGTGTACACCGGTATCACGATCGCCGAATACTTCCGCGACATGGGATACGACGTCTCCTTAATGGCGGACTCGACCTCGCGCTGGGCGGAAGCAATGCGTGAGATCTCGTCCCGTCTCGAAGAGATGCCGGGCGAGGAAGGCTATCCCGCGTACCTTGCTGCCCGCCTCTCTGAATTCTATGAGAGGGCAGGCCTTGTCAGGACCCTGGGTGGCGGGGACGGGTCGGTTTCGGTCATCGGGGCGGTATCCCCGCCGGGCGGGGACTTCTCCGAGCCCGTGACCCAGAACACGCTGCGTATCGTCAAGGTCTTCTGGGCGCTGGATGCCAAGCTCTCGCAGCGCCGGCACTTTCCGTCGATCAACTGGCTCAACTCGTACTCCCTGTACCTCGAAGGCCTCCACGACTGGTACGACAAGGAGGTCTCACCTGAGTGGAACAAGCTCCGATCGTGGGCGATGGAGGTGCTGCAGAAAGAGGCGGAACTGCAGGAGATTGTCCAGCTGGTCGGTTCTGATGCGCTGCCCGAGGCGGAGCAGGTGACAATCGAGGTCGCCCGTATGATCCGCGAGGTCTTCCTGCAGCAGAATGCGTACGATGCGGTCGACACGTTCTGTGACATGAAGAAGCAGTACGATATGATGAAGGCGATCCGCATGTTCTCTGATCTCGCGTATGCGGCGCAGGTGGCAGGCGTATCCCCCAACCAGATCAATGCGACCAGGGCGAAAAACGATCTCCCGCAGATCAAGTTCGTCAAGGACTATAAGCCGGAGCTCGAAAAGATCGGGAAGGCGATGGACGCGGAATTCAATGCACTGAGGTCGGCAGCATGAAGGAATACAGGTCGATCAAGAAAATCGCCGGCCCGCTGCTCTTTGTGGAAAAGACCGGACCAATCGGCTACGGGGAACTCGTCAACATCATCCTCTTTGACGGTTCGGTGAAGCGCGGGCAGGTGCTGGACACGAGCGACGAGCTCGTTGTTGTGCAGGTTTTCGAAACAACCGCGGGCATTGGCCGGGACAGCGGCGTCCGGTTTACCGGGGAAACGATCAAAATGCCGGTCGGCAGGGAGATGCTGGGGCGCATCCTGTCGGGTGGTGGCAAGCCGATCGATGGCGGACCCGAGATCCTGCCGGAAAAACGGCTCGATATCACCGGCGCCGCCATTAACCCGTATGCACGGGCATCGCCCAACGAGTTCATCCAGACCGGTATCTCGACCATTGACGGGACAAACACGCTCGTCCGGGGCCAGAAGCTCCCGATCTTCTCGGGCGCCGGTCTGCCCCACAACACGATTGCACTCCAGATTGCACGCCAGGCAAAGGTGCTCGGGGCAAAGGAAGAGTTTGCGGTCGTGTTCGCCGCGATGGGCATCACCAAGGAAGAGGCAAACTACTTCATGCAGGACTTCGAGCGCACCGGTGCGCTCGAGCGTGCCGTCGTATTCCTGAACCTGGCAGATGACCCGGCTGTCGAACGTATCATCACCCCGAGGCTCGCCCTCACCACCGCAGAATACCTCGCATTCGACCTCGGCATGCACGTGCTGGTCATCCTCACGGACATGACCAACTACTGCGAGGCGCTGCGCCAGATCGGTGCAGCCCGCGAGGAAGTGCCCGGTCGCCGCGGTTATCCCGGGTATATGTACACCGACCTTGCGAGCATCTACGAGCGTGCGGGCATCATCAAGGGCAAGAAGGGGTCGATCACGCAGTTCCCGATCCTCACGATGCCGGGCGATGATATCACCCACCCGATCCCCGACCTCACCGGGTACATCACCGAGGGACAGATCGTCGTATCGCGTGACCTGCACCGCAAGGGCATCTACCCGCCCATCAACGTGCTGCCGTCCCTCTCCCGCCTGATGAACCTGGGTATCGGTGCAAAGCACACGAGGGAGGACCACAAGAAGGTCTCGGACCAGCTCTACGCCGCGTATGCGGAGGGCAACGACCTGCGGGGACTTGTCGCCATCGTCGGAAAGGACGCACTGTCTGAGCGCGACCGTACGTTCCTTGAGTTTGCAGACCTCTTCGAGAACCGGTTCGTCCGGCAGAGATACGATGAGGACCGCACGATCTTCGGGACGCTCGATCTCGGCTGGGATCTCCTCTCCACGCTGCCGGTGGAGCAGCTGGTCCGTATCGACCGTGATCTCATCAACAAGTACCACCCGAAGTTCAAAAATGTACCGAAAAAGGGGTAAGTATCCATGGCGCTGCGTGATATCAAGCCGACCCGTTCCGAACTGATCAACCTCAAGCGGAAGATCCAGCTCTCCGAGCGTGGCTACAAGATCCTCAAGATGAAGCGCGATGGACTGATCCTTGAATTTTTCAAGGTTCTCGCCGAGGCAAAGGACAGCCACGGTGACCTTTTGGAAAAATACCGTCATGCAGCCGAGATGATGGCACTCGCCAATACCGTCGAAGGGGCGATCGGTGTGAAATCAGCGGCATTTTCGGTGAAAGAGGTGCCGCAAATTACCTTGAAAAGCAAGAATATCATGGGCGTGATCGTGCCGGAAATCTCGTCCTCCAAGGTCAAAAAGAGCCTTGTCGACCGCGGGTACGGTGTGCTCGGCACGTCACCGGTGATCGATGAGACGGCGACCGCCTTTGAAGATCTCGTGGAATCGATCATCGAAAGCGCCGAGATCGAGACGACCATGAAGCGACTGCTTGACGAGATCGAGAGCACGAAACGGCGCGTGAATGCGCTGGAATTCAAAGTAATTCCGGAGCTCAACGCCGCCCGGGACTTCATCAAGATGCGGCTTGACGAGATGGAACGCGAAGAGCTGTTCCGGTTAAAGAAGATCAAGGCACGAAGTGTGGCATAACGATGGGGTGGTGGACGTGGAGATCGGGACCATCAGGGAACTGGGGTGCGAGAAAAAAACCGTGCTTGTCCGGCTCGATCTCAACTCACCGATCGACCCCGCGTCGCACCTGATCCTTGATGACAAACGGTTCCGTGAACATCTGCCTACCATCCGGGCTCTCTCCGAAAACCGCACGGTGATCATCACCCACCAGAGCCGGCCCGGCAAGAAGGACTTCACCACGCTGCAGGCGCATGCCGAGAAGCTGGAGCAACTGCTCGGCTTGCCGGTAAAATATGTTGACAGCATCTTCGGGCGGCATGCACGTGACGCAGTCTCCAGCATGAAAACCGGTGATGTGGTCATGCTTGAAAATGTCCGGTTCAATGCCGAGGAGAACCTCACGCTCAAGCCCGAGGATGCGAAAAAGACCCATATTGTGAAGAAACTTGCTGCGATGGCGGATCTCTTTGTGAATGATGCGTTCGGAACCGCCCATCGCTCCCAGCCCACCGTTGTAGGTCTTCCCCTTGTCATACGGTCAGCAGCAGGGCTGCTCATGGAAAAGGAAGTTTCCAGCCTCTCCAGAGTCTTTTCCGGTGCACCCCGTCCGGTCTGCATGGTGCTGGGAGGCACGAAGGTGGACGACTCGATCGATGTTGCCAGTCATGTGCTTGCAAACGGTATTGCCGATCAGGTCATCGTGATCGGAGTTGTGGCCAATGTATTCCTGATCGCTTCTGGTTATCATATCGGCAAACCGTCCACCCAGCTGATTGCCCAGCTGAAATACGAGCCGGAGATCGACAAGGCAAA
>CAZVFG010000011.1:4035-29902 GCA_964626125.1 uncultured Methanoregula sp. | reverse complement strand
TGGGGGTCTCCGGCGGAGAGCGAAAAACAAAACAGAGGGGGTGTACCCCCTCATGTACCCTCAAAGGGGGGGGGTGCGAGTACTCACGACCCCTCACGCGATCGCGGATAGGGTCTCGATCTGAGGGGGTGGGGGGTGCCACCCTTGTCCGCGAGTGGGGGGGGTGGGTCTGTCTTCGTCGTGAGGTTTCTGAAAAACGGATGCAGACGGGGTGAAAATGAGGGGGTAAACGCGTACTGAGGGGGGGTAACCCCCCCGCCCGGTAGCCGGAGGGAGATGGGGGTATGAAAGGTGGACAACCATGTGGGAAATACCGGTGTATCAGCATACAACGGTTCCCAACGGATTGCTTTAACGTATCGCAGGAAGAGAAATTATCCAGATGCCGGACGATGCTGCAGATCCTTGTCCCCGGCGGGGCAGGCCCCGTCTCCGGCATATCATGAGGATAAGCGACTCAGTCCAGCATATCTGTTGAGGAAGCTGTACCCGTTTTCATTCCTGCATGGGTAGATTAAGAGAAGACGTGTGCCACATCCTTCTCTTTAAAGCTCTGAAATTGTCGAACAACGAAACTGCACGCGTGAGGATGGTTTCAAAGATACTGAATTCAAACCATTGTTCCCTTCATTTTTTATTGTTTCAGCACCCAAAAAAAATCCGATCTTTGAATTGTCCGATAAAAAAACTGGATACAGGATTCGGATCTACCTCGACGCTATCATCCGCACGAGGGACATGATACCGGGTCTTTTGTTCTTTTTTAGAGCTGCCCCGAACGGTCCCATTTCCATGGGCGGGGCTTCAGACATCTCCCTGTTGAGCCGGTCCGAGATCTCGCTAAATATCCTCTTGTATGCGATGCAGTTTGGGTCGACGCCCTTATCTTCCCCGCCGTGAGCGACAATGGCATTATAGGGGCACCCGCCCCGGCAGTACCTGATATGGGTGCATTCCCCGCATGCCTGATCCACGAACTGTCTGTACTGTTCCATGCGTTTCCAGGCATCGGATTGCTGGAGGTCTTCTACCGTGGGATGATCGGCCACATTGCCCAGGAGATATTCGGACATGCCGACGAACCGGTAGCACGGGTAAATGCTCCCATCGGGTCCGATGGCAAAGGTATTTCCCATGCAGTCGACAAAGGTGCAGACCGAACCCCTCCGGGTGAAGACGCAACGGAACAGGTCATTGATGTTCATGATCTCGATCTCGCCCATGTGGTCAAGGTACTGGTCGAGGAGGTAGACCAGCAGTTCGCCATATTCCTGCGGATCGAGCGCCCATTGCCCCGGCTGGTTGCTCCGAAGGGACGGGAGTGCCGGGTGCAGCTTCATGACAAACCCGTTTTTCAAAAAGAAGTGGAAAATATCTTCCCGCTGTTTTACGGATTGTGCGGTGAATGTACAGATGAACCGGACATTAACACCGTAGGTTTTTGCGATTTCATAACCCTGCATGGTTTTTTTAAAATATCCCTTTCCCCTCTGCAGGTCATTGATCTCTTCCGGGCCGTCGATGGAAGAGCCGATGGGAACATGGTATTCTGCTAAAACCCGGGCCAGTTCCGGGGTCATGAGCCAGAGGTTGGACTGGAGGGCAAACTCAGGCCTGAGGTGCTGCAATCCTTCTGCGATCATCGGTAGTGCCTGCCGGTAGAATTCCGCTCCGGCAAGGAGGGGTTCTCCCCCGTGGAACGTGAAAGTCACCCGGTCGTTCCGGAATTTTTTGAGCCATTCGACAATTTCGTGCACGGTTTCTATGCTCATGACAGGAGATCCGGGCTCAGAACTCCAGCAGTAGGTGCACCGTGCGGGGCAGCCCAGCGTCGGAATAAGCATGATATGAAAGGGATTTTTCATTACTTGTTGTTAGACTCCAAAAATGGATAAGAGTATTCATGAAAGGGCTACAGGAAGCGGGTCATTGATGCAAATAACAGATTTCTTCTATGTTCCTCTCCATGTTTGTCTGGAGATATCGCGATCGGGGGCGCCCACGCAGCGGGGGCAGAGCCCCCGCGAGCATTCACAAAAACTGCGATTTCAACAGACTTTTTTAATAAAAAATACCGGTCCCATCTCATCATACTTGGAAGTACTGACCCACGTCATATGGGGGGGGTCGGAGTACCTGCCAGAAAGAAGAGAGGGGGCTGGGGGATCGCCCTTCAAAAAATGCACGGGGGAGGGATGGAGGCAGCACATAATAAGACAGGCAGGGGGTAAAGGAATTTCTTCATTTTGGGCTGTACTTGCTCCTTTTAAGCGTCGTGATTCGGTCTGAAACGCTGAAAACTGATCTTGGTAACAGGGGGATCAGGGAGAAGGGGTACCTCCTGAAAAAATGCAGGGAGGGGGTGTGGGTACCCTGATGGAACAGGCAGGCAGGGGGAGGGGGTATAACCCCCAAAATAACCTCAAAACCCAATTAACACGTGCCGAACCGCCCGGATCCTGTAACCAGCCATAATTGAGCCCCGGATTGGTACCCCACAGTAATCCCTAATATCCCCAGTTGCTCATATGTATATGTCCAAGGGCGCTCGAGGGCAGAAAACTTGAAGGGCGGCTGATACCTCCCTTCTCATCTTCGAGGTTCAAAATGAACCTCTCAGAAAACCAAAAGGAGGTGAAAAATGACAGATTTCAAGCAGAACAGTATCGTGAAAAGTGCGGTTCGCAGGCTCACAAACCCGATTGCCGACACGGATGCGTTCAACACGATCGTCCAGTCGGTGGTCACCACCAACCCGTTCGGGTGTATACCGTATATGAGCTCGGGCGCCAGCCACCCGCCCGTAGAAAAGACACGCGAGTCGTACACGGCGAGATTCGTGTACGTTGATGGCAATGCGAAGCAGGTCGGTTCAGGGACCGGCAGCTACAACACGATCACCTGCTTCAATGCAGGGATCATCGCAGAGATGGGGAATGCCGGAGTCAACGAAGCGCACGGCGGGACGGTTCTCCATGATGCACGATCGGACACCTATTCCGCCACGCTGAAGTGCCACGATCCCACCGGGGAGATGTACTTCGTGCATTTCTCGCGGCAGCAGGTTTCGGTCTCGTCCTACGCGGATGACTCGATCCGGAACCGGGTCGAGACGTGGGCTGACGGGGTCCCGGTGCTCAACTGACGGTGATCACAATGTCGTGAGAAGCGAGGAAGGAGCAGGGAAGATTTCCCCCTGCTTTTGATTAATGGTTGTTGTGAAGTGACGAGGCTCCGATTCTCTATCATACAAACGTTGTACAAACGCAACTAAACTTTTTTTTCGTTAAAGTAAATTTACATGTGTAAAATCCTGAAATATCGACCCCTTTTATAAAACGGGCAAATTTACCGGCGATCTGGGAAATTTCGTTTCGAAACCTTTTAATCAAGTACAGACTAATTTTAGAATG
The DNA here is from genome assembly GCA_964626125.1 of uncultured Methanoregula sp. Classification (GTDB taxonomy): domain Archaea; phylum Halobacteriota; class Methanomicrobia; order Methanomicrobiales; family Methanospirillaceae; genus MVRE01. The sequence continues at coordinate 26,489 of CAZVFG010000011.1, read as the reverse complement.
ACCACAAAGAGTTTTAACTCGATGTGCGTGGCATTGCATTTTGAATACTCTCGTGCACTCTTCAGCACGCAGGGAGGAGGCTAAATGGAATCTATTGTATTTGGCATTGGAATTACTGCATTGACAGGAGCTCTTGCCACCGTAGCCGGTGCTGCGGAAGATACTGAGTCCAACATCGGGTCGCAGGGAGACCCGAACTCACAGGTCCAGCTCGCCCCACAGATGGGGTACCTGCACCGTATCTTCAACAAGGCAATCGCCGGTGAACCCCCGGCATACGGGCTCTGGTGCGTACTCGGCGCAGGGCTCGCATGGGCGTTCATGGCAATGCAGGTCAACGCGGTCCTTGCGATCGTTCTCGGCTGTGTCCTTGCAGTCTTTGTCCAGGGCGTGTATGCAACTACCGCTTATATGGGCAGGACGGCGAGCCTGAAGAAGTTCGGGCAGCCGGTCTACGTGGACATCCTGAAGTCCATGACTACCGTGACAATGGCACACGCCTTTGTCGCAATCTTTTGTACCGTCACCCTCTGTTACCTCATGAACGCTGCACTGGGACACCCGTTCCCGCTGCCGTTACTCGGTCTGTTGTGGGGCATTGCACTCGGTGCAGCAGGGTCAGCTGTCGGTAACCCCTACTACGGCAAAGAACGCCAGTACCAGAACCAGAAATTCGGTGCCGGTGTCCCGATCGCCGCATCAGGCAACATTGTCCGTTATGCCGAAGCCGGGGAGCGGAACGGGCTGGACAACGGGTTCTTCACCGCAAAGCTCGGGGGTCCCGCATCAGGAGTCTGCTTCGGTCTGATTGTATTCCTCGAACTCTGGCGTACCGTCATCTTTGAGAAGATCGGCGCCGGGTGGGGGGCAATCATTGTCGGTGTCCTGATCATCCTGATCTTCACGATCATCGACCGGTATATTGAAGTCTGGGCACGCAAGACCTACGGACCCTACGCCGCGCCGGTCAAGGAGGCAGCCTCATGACCGCGGTCGCAGCAAAACCGGCCGCAGGCGCTGCAATGAACCCGACCGCGATGGCGGTTGGTGTCGTTCTTCTGCTCGTTATTCTCGGGGCATGTTGGATGATCGCGCCAGGGCTCGGCCTCATGGCACTCATCGGCATGGTAATTGGTGGTGTCCTGATCGGGTTCGGGACTCACTTCGTGCCGGTCGGCGGTGCACCGGCAGCGATGGGGCAGGCACCCGGTATCGCAACCGGAGTCCCGATGCTGGCTGCTGGTGCAGGACTTGCCGGACTCTTTGGCGGCGCATGGGCAGCTGAGCAGGGAACTGTCGTTGCTGTCGTCACCGGCGCTGTCGGTGGCGGTCTGATGATGGCGATCACCTGCATGATGGTGAGCTTCATCTATGTCTTTGGCATGGGTATTCCTGCCGCATCGGGCAAGGTGAAGGTCGACCCGATCACCGGTGACACACAACCTGAATTCAAGTCTCAGGGAACTGAGGGGCATGGTCTGCCATTTACCTCGTTTGTCGGTGGTGTAATTGGCGGTCTTCTCGGCGGGGGCGGTGGTACACTCATCTACCTGATGCTCCTTGACCTATACAAGGCAACCCTTCCCACTCTGATGCAGGCAACAGAAGCGCAGATCATGCCGATCGCAATCTCGGCAGCCGGTATATTCGCCATCGGAATGTTCCTCGTGAACGCGGTTTTGACTGCGTACAATATCACGGGAACGATCGAAGGTCCCCACGACCCGAAGTTCAAGCGGTGGCCGCGGGCTGTTGTCGCGTCCGCTGTCGCGTCAGCGCTCTGCGGGTTCGTTGCGATCCTGATCGTGGTGATGTGAGGTGGAGAAATGACAGTTAAAATTGAAGTTATTGCAGGGGCCATCCCGCACACCAATATCATGGTGGCAGGCATTGTAGCCAGCCTCGTCTGTCTCTACCTGTCCTACCTGAACGTGGTGACCAATACCCAGATGTTCTCGTTCTTCGGCGGACTTGCCGTGGTTGCCGCACTCATCTGGGGTAGCCACACCATCAAGGTGCTGTGCAGTTATGGTATCGGTACCGGTGTGCCGTCCGCAGGTATGATCGCGTTCGGCTCGGGTGTCATTGCGATGCTGCTTGCATCCAAGTTCGGTATCGCCGCCCCGATCGTCGCTCTTGTTCTTGCTGCCGTGATCGGTCTGATCATCGGCTATCTCTCAAACGATGTCCTGAACATGAAGATCCCGGCAATGATCCAGTCACTTACTGAACTCGCCGTCGTCGGAGCATTCACGCTCATGGGATTCGCCGTCATGATGACAGGCGGGTTCACGTTTGCAGCGCTCACGTCCGGTTCGGTCACCATTATCGGTCTGAGCCTTCCAAGCTATCAGGTCTCGTTTATTGGCGGGAACCTGATCGCGGCGGCGTTCATGCTCGGTGCCATTGCAGTCCAGCACCCGTTCAACGCATGTCTGGGTCCCGACTGGGCGCAGGATCGCATGCTCATGCTCAGCGCCGAATGTGGCTTTTTGAGCATGATCGTCGGAGCCATTATGTCCTTTGCCCTGGTCCCCACGGGTTCAGCACTCATTTCACTGGTCGTGGCACTGGTTGGATGGGGATACACGTACTACCATTACATTGGACTCTCAAAGCGTGATGCAGCGTCATGGCTTGATGCAAAACCGATTCCCGATGTGGAGGGACACTGACATGGCATACATTCAGGTACTTCCGGAATACGGGCTTGTTGCCGACCCATTAATCGGTCTTATTACAACTGCCGGGGTATCGTTTGCGCCCATCCTTGAGAAGGTTGACCTCCTTGAGGCAATATCCGACGACATGGTGAACATGCTCTCGGGGCAGGGCAATTTCCTCGCATCGTTCCCGAACAGGGACATGTCGCTCAAGATTGCCGGCAGTATGAACTCGTTCTGGTACGGGTTTGCCATCGGACTACTCCTTGCAGGAGTCATTGCATTCCAGCTGATGAAGGTGGGGTAATATGGCAGCCAAGAAATCACCAGCAAGTGGCTGGCCACTTGTCAAGGGCGAATTCATCTCAGGCGAAGCAAACTCCCCGGTAGCAGTTGTTACCATGGGATCTCACCTTGACGAAAAAGGTCTCTGTGATGCAGGCGCTGCAATGTGCGGATCCTGTATGACAGAAAACCTCGGGCTCGAAAAGGTCATCGCCAACATCATCTCTAATCCCAACATCCGCTTCATGCTCTGCTGCGGTACCGAAGTTAAGGGTCACCTCGCCGGCAATACCATGCTCGCTCTCCACAAGAACGGAGTGAAAGAGGGCAGGGTCGTCGGTGCTGAAGGTGCGATCCCCTACATCGAGAACCTCAAGGATGAGGCCATCAAGCGCTTCCAGGAACAGGTCGAATTAGTCAACATCATGGAGTCTGAAGATCTCAACACCATCAAGGCCAAGATGAATGAACTCAAAGCCAGGGACCCCGGCGCTTTCGCCGCTGATGCCATGGTCATTGAGGTCAAAGAGGCTGGCGGCGGTGTCGAAGAGGCTGGCGGAGAGGTCCAACCGCTTTCAGGAGAGGTAGCACTCATTACTGCCCGGATGAAGATAATTGAAAAGATGGTGACGGATATTGGATATCGCAACAAGTTTGCTTCCGGCGTCTATGCAGGTAAGATCGAGGGTCTGATGATCGGTCTGATCATCTCGTTTGCCCTGCTTGGATTCCTGTGGTTGGGGTGATAAAAGATGGCAGAAGAAGTTAAACCTGCCGGAGAAGTTAAACCTGCAGGACCAGTCAGAATGGTCGCAATCGACAACATGGTCGAGGGAATCCGGTACAAGGCACAAATTCTCGCGCGGACGAACAAACTCGACTCGGCAATATCCGGATCCGGTGTGATTGGGTTTATGGCAGGGCTTCTCTGTGCTGTACTCCTGATTCTGGTACCGGTACTACTGATGGGATGAGGTGAACACAATGGCAAACAAGAAATCACCAGCAAGTGGCTGGCCACTTGTCAAGGGCGAATTCATCTCAGGCGAAGCAAACTCCCCGGTAGCAGTTGTTACCATGGGATCTCACCTTGACGAAAAAGGTCTCTGTGATGCAGGCGCTGCAATGTGCGGATCCTGTATGACAGAAAACCTCGGGCTCGAAAAGGTCATCGCCAACATCATCTCTAATCCCAACATCCGCTTCATGCTCTGCTGCGGTACCGAAGTTAAGGGTCACCTCGCCGGCAATACCATGCTCGCTCTCCACAAGAACGGAGTGAAAGAGGGCAGGGTCGTCGGTGCTGAAGGTGCGATCCCCTACATCGAGAACCTCAAGGATGAGGCCATCAAGCGCTTCCAGGAACAGGTCGAATTAGTCAACATCATGGAGTCTGAAGATCTCAACACCATCAAGGCCAAGATGAATGAACTCAAAGCCAGGGACCCCGGCGCTTTCGCCGCTGATGCCATGGTCATTGAGGTCAAAGAGGCTGGCGGTGCTCTTGAGGTTGCAGCTGCGGGTGTAAACCCCCAGTTCCTCGAGACCGAAAAAAGGCTCGACAAGATTGAGAAGAAAATCGAGTTTGTTGACGCAGAGGTCGCGCAGCGTGTAGGGAGAAAGATCGGACGGGATATCGGCATACTGTACGGCTTGGTCGCTGGATTGACCGTATTTGTGATGCTGTTGTTTTTGCTCCAGAAATTGATGGCATTCATGTAATGGAGGTGTAAAAGAAATGTTCAAATTCGAAAAGGAACAAAGCGTCTGGGACTTCAACGGCACCAAGCTTGGTGGACAGCCCGGCGAGTACCCGACCGTATTGGCTGCTTCAATCTTCTACAACAAACAAGAGATTGTGCTTGATGACAAGACGGGAAAGATCGACAAACCGAAGGCGGAAGCCCTCTGGAACCGCTGTCAGGAACTCTCTGACCTGACCGGCATTCCGCACTTTATCCAGATCATGGCGGAATATGGACCAGCCTTTCAAAGCTATATCTCATGGTTCGACAGTATCGACAACAAGACCGCATTCTTATTGGACTCTTCAGCTCCTCAGGCCAGAATGGATACAGCCAAGTGGGTGACCGAGGTCGGACTCGCCCACCGTTGTATCTACAACTCGATCAATGGGTCAATCAGCGACAAGGAGATTGAAGTCCTCAAAAACAGTGATGTGGACGCGTCAATCGTCCTCGCCTTCAACCCTGCGGATCCATCGGTCCCCGGGAGGCAGAAGGTGCTTATCGAGGGAGGTGTTGCAGGGCAGAAGAAGGGCATGATCCCAATTTCACAAGACTGTGGCATTACGCGGCCGATTCTCGATACCGCTGCAACGCCGCTGGGTCTTGGGTCCGGGGGATCATACCGTGAGATCCTTGCCTGCAAGGCGATCTTCGGGTATCCAACCGGTGGTGCCTACCACAACATGACGGTCGCGTGGACCTGGCTCAAGCGCTGGAAGGGGACGAGCAAAACCCCCTCAGTACTAGAAGCAGGCTACAAGGGCAAAGACCTCCTCCTCGAACAGATGTCACACCACTATCTGGGTGGCATGAATGGTATCAAACAGGCGGCCTGGTCCGCTCCTGATATCGGGTGCAACCTGATCGCCAGCACGCTCGGTGCGAACCTGATCATGTACGGCCCGATCGAGAACGTCGAGCCGATGATCACCGCACAGGCCTACATGGATATCGTGACGCTCGAAGCGATGCGTTCGATCGGGGTCGATGTGAAGTCAGAGACTCACCCAATCTTCAAACTCATTTAATTTTTTTTATTTATCCCTTTGAGAATAATCCGTACCAGGTTTTTGTCCTGCACGACGTTGATTCCGGGATGCATGCATCCGCCTGATGAAATATGCCAGCATGCCGGCATGCAAACTTCTCATGGTACCGGATTCCATTCTGGATCCCTGAAACATACCCGATTGAAAAAAGGGAAAGGTGGACTATTCTGATTGAATTTTAAATATCCAATGGAAAGAAGCCCTGCTTGTGAACATCTCCGAAAGACTTGCTGATCATTGGATCGAGTGCGCAGACAGGGCACCGGTAATTATCCGGCAGGTCATCGAATTTTGTTCCGGGTTTGATCCCGCGGTGCGGTTCTCCCCGTGCCTCGTCATAGATGTAATTGCACCTCGAGCAGATATATTTTGTCGGGTGCCATTCCTCAAACCCCCATTTTCCGATTTTACCTTTTCCCTGAAAACCACAGAGGGGACACACATAGGTATCAGGAAGGTCATCAAACTCTGTACCTGCAGGGATCCCGTTGTGGGGTTCGCCACGCAGTGGTGAGTACACATACCCGCACATCCGGCATTTATACCGGTTGACTCCCGAAACCTTTGCCTTCTTTTCTTTTGCTTTGGATTTTGTGATCTTTTTTGCCGGTGAACGCGTCTTTTTGGGTTTTACGATTGCTTTTGCCATAGCACATCTCCATCATTTCAGCTCTTCAGGTGGATGGTGAATTCCCCACAAGAGCCTCTGTATGGAACATAGCGATTCCTCCATAATATGTATTTTCATTAAAGACAATTTTATCAAGAAGAATCTGCTCATTTTGTAGATCTCATTTTACATGGAGTTACAAACGATAACAAGAAGTTAAAAGTATATCTGAGGGGAAGACAGATCTAGCGTGAGCGGTTGATGGGAGAGAAACCGGGCTATCGACGCAGACTTGGCCTCTTTGAACTGGTAAGTCTTGGCGTGGGAGGCACGATTGGATCGGGGATCTTTGTCGTACCCGGTATTGCCGCAAGAATTGCAGGGCCCGCATCACTCTTTGCATGGGTCATTGTTGCTGTTTCCGCGTCATCAGTGCTTCTTTCCCTGGCATTTGTCTCAACACATTTTACACAAACAGGCGGTTTTTTGTCGATGTTTGAATCCGTTTTCGGATTGAAAATTGCGGTTCCTCTCATGCTCCTGTACCTCGTCTCTTCGATTTTTGGTGTAGCCACCATTGCATCCGGCATTGGCCAGTATATGACATATTTCAGTATCAGTCACGTCATTATAATCGAAATTGTGATCCTCGCATGCTTCTGCCTCATCAACATTATCGGGATTTCCCTTTCGGGAATAACGGAAAATATCCTTACGATGATCAAGATTGTCCCGTTGGTATTGATTGCAATAGTTCTTCTCCCGTTCGTTCATTTCGAAAATCTCGTCCCGACCACGCCAGTCAGTGCAGGGGCGCTGCTTGCGACCATAATAATAATATACTGGCCATTCACCGGGTTTGAAATCAGTGCGATCCCTGTTGAGGAGACAAAGGATACACGCCTCATCAGCAGGTCACTCCTTCTCGTAATGGTCATCGTTGTTTCGGTCTATCTCGTCCTGAACGTCTCCCTCATTGGCAGTGTGGGATCGAGCGCTCTTGCCGCCTCCCCTGCACCGATAGCAACAGCATCAGACCTTATTTTTACACATTCCGGACCTTTTATTGCCGGTATTGGTATCGTGGCAATGCTCTCTGCCCTGAATGCATATATTGTCGGAACCTCCCGTGTGATCCAGAATGTTGCAAAGAAATGTTCCGTTCCGGTATTTCGTAATCTTTCACTACGCGGGACACCGGTGGCAGCACTTATTGCAGGTTGTACCATAAGCGGAGCCCTGCTTTTCTTTTCTAACCGTTTTGACCAGCTCGCAAGTATCTCGGTTATCACCACCCTCATACCGTACATCTTTTTCTGTATGACGGCATGGGTGCTTGACCCTTTACGGACTCGCCGTATTATCTCTGCTGTCGGGATGGTATCAACTTCAGTAATACTCGTAATTTATTTCATCGTGTAATACCCTCACCGAGCATTTTCCCTGCACCATTTCAGACCTCTTGTGAATAAAAGGGGAGTATCTTTTTCCATTCATGAGACTAATAAAAATTCACTACTGACTATGCAGGAACTCCTTGCCGGTATTCTTTACGCTTTTGCTGCGCTCTTCATCATACTTGATCCCCTGCTAGGGGTCCCTATATTTGCCGCAATGACAAACGGCCAGACAACGCGGGAAATTCACCGTCAGGCATTTATTGCGGTTGCCGTCGCAGGGGGACTCATGTATCTTTTCCTTTTCTTTAATACAATGATTTTTAATATTCTCGGGCTAACCATGGCAAGCTTCCAGATTGCCGGCGGTATCCTTCTGTTTATTCTCGGAATGCAGGAGGCGCTGGGTGTAGATTTCGGACGCTCCAAAGAACCTTCGACCACAGCCGCAGGAGTTGTTATCGGGACACCCCTTCTCTGTGGACCGGGAACGATCACAACGGTGATGATCCTTGCAAACACCTACGGGGTCCTCATTCCGTTTATTGCGATCACACTTAGTCTCGTGGCTACGTGGTTAGTCCTTTATTTCGCAGCTGATATACAACGAATTCTTGGTGATGTGGTAACTGACATCATGGGAAAGGTTCTTGGTATGCTCGTTGCAGCGATCGCGGTCAAGATCATCTTCTCCGGTATCAAATTATTAATATGAACTTTTCCCGGTTGCTCGTTTATGAGTGATGAAGTGCACATCTGATGTCGTGATGTAAAATATTTTTACAAAAAACACTCCGTAGAGTGCGATACAACAAGGGTATTTTGTTGGATATAGGGATATTTTTTTAAAAAAACTGTCCCAGCGTTCCTTTTTTTTAAAAAAAATCCGAAATTACCCCGGCCGGAGCGTGAAAAATGAGGCATTCAGGCGGGTATCTGGTGTTTGTTCGGGGATAAAAATGACGTGATTCTGCTCATCAAAAGAGATTATTCACCGGTGTAAGGAACATACTTCGACCATATGATGCGGGTGGTACCGCATCTTTGCTTCTCGCAGACCGGGAATACCAAGATCACTTTCACGGTTAATATACATGAAATCTTTGGAGATCACATCTGCAGTTTCAGCATTGATCGCCTTGTAGATCCCTTCACAGTCCGGCAGTCCTTTTTCAAAATGCACCAGTGCCGTGTCCGTGTTGAGCGGCTCAAACAACGACATTGCACCGATATTCCGATCGATCCGGACAATAAGACCGGATAGTTCCAGCTCAACGAAATGATCGACCGCATAAAAGATGGCTTCTTTTTCATGGGCTAATACGGGATCGTCATCGCACCCTTTCCATTCACACCACTTGACAAGGAAGGATTTCACTTCATCCCGATTCTCTGCTGTTATAGGTTCGACTGCATATGCACAGTTTTTCCTGAACCTGTTGAGCTGGTGCCGGATATTGAGATAGCTTCCGCCGGAAAGGTCGGCAAGGTCCCGGGCACGGTACACGTACTCAAAGTGGTTCCGGTCTGGAACGATCTGCACAGTTGGGCAAAGAGATGCTATCCAAGTTGACATGGGACGATCGATAAGTACGACCGGTTCTTGGTCACCTATCTGGTAGGCAAGCCTGATGACTTCCTTAAGAAGTTCCGGGTCTCGGCGCCCGATGGGGGGACGGAACCGGGTTATGCCATCGATTGTGCTTGACAAAATGATTGATCCGTTGATATCGGCATACCGGTAATGGGCATAGTGGTTCCAGCACACCATGTTTGTGAATGTATTATCGCTGTGTGTCTGGGGGTATTTTGTATAATGATCTGAAAAAACGGTGCGATCTTCCAGCGTAACCGGCTTGAAGTCATCAAGAGAGAGCATCTGAGTCCTCCCTCCCCGTATCATAGAGAAGAGGTATGTACCCTTTCATTCGCCGGAATCCCAGCGGGAGGTAAAACCGTTCTGAACCGGGTTCGGCGACAAGACCAATCCAGCCTAACCCCTTCGCCTGACATGCCGCCAGCAGTGCAGAAACGATCATGCGCCCGATACCACTCTTCCGGTATCCGGGGAGCACGACGAGATCCTGAATATATCCGTCAGAGACGCCATCTGAAAGTACACGACCCATGCCGATCGCGCGGCCGGCCGGCAGATCTATGGCCACAGCAAATAAAAAACTCCCGCAGATCAGCTCCCGAACCCTGGCTGGATCAGCGTCATCCTTCCACCAGCCACCCGCACGATACAGTTCAATAATCTCATTGTCGTCCCATGCATCAACCAACCGAACCTCGACCTTATGTTCCGTGATACCACGACCCTTTGAACCGGTTATTGCGGTGATAATAGAGGTGTTCTCCTGTTATTCGTTCACCATCAGGCAAATATTATGCAACGGCACCAGGATTTTTTTTATCCCATTTTTTTCTCTAATCCCGCAATCCCGGCATTGACGATTGCCCCCAGCTCCGCTATGCCCCAGTGTTCTGAATTAAGTACCATATGATAGATGGAGAGGTCATTTATGTCGATATTATAATAGGAACGATATCTCCCTGCTTCGCACCGTTCCCGTTCAATCGTGATCTCTGTCGCAGTCTTTTCGTCGGGAGCATGGTCGCGGGAAATGATTCTCTTGATCCGGCACCCGATTGGTGCAAAGAGCCAGATCTTGAGATCTGCGCTATCAACCATCCAGCCGGAAAGTCTCCCCTCGACAATAATGTTATCCTGCTTGGATGCAATCTCTTTCTGGCGGGCATCAATCATTTTATCGAATGACTCGTTCTGTTCTGCGAGTCGCCCGAACTCCGCAAGCTCAAGGTTGTGTTCCAACGCAAGCTGGCGGAAAACTTCGCCGGCAGAGATCATTTCAAACCTGTGGTGTTCTGCAAGATACCGTGAGAGTGACGTGGTGCCGCTGCCGGGCAGCCCGCTCACGGTGATCCGCATCAGATGCCCCCGATGTTGAGGCTTTTCCTGATCACCTGGCTGATGGTCAGGGAGCAGATCATGTACCAGATAATCCACGCCGGGATTACCCAGAGAACAGGGTCGGTCAGGTTATGCGATCCGGAATAGGGCAGGGTAATCATGATCATGCTGTTGTATGGTATACTTAAGGTACTCTGGATCTGCCCCAGCCGAAAGAGGAGCCAGAAAAAAATCGGCACGGTCAGGACAAGGATGTATGCCATCGGTTTGAACTGCTGCTGGGACATTTCAAGCTGCTCGCGCATCACCCGATCCTTCTTTGCCTCCATCTTCTTGATCCGTTTTTCATCCTGAGAGAGCTGCGCCTCGCGGTACTCCGTCTGGAATTCCTTCATCCTTTCCTGTACTGTTGCCATCCGCTCGTAATCGATCGTGTATTTCTGGATGATGGATGAATACAACCCTGTGATTGCAGAAAGGATTACGATGAGGATAAAGAAGGGGATCCTGAACCCCTCAACCAGAGGTGCAAAGACGAGATCAATGCTCTGCCCGACACCAACCCGAAGCCACTGGATGCTGTATGAGAACATCATCAGCATCATGAAGCCGAGCGCGATATAGAGCCCGTATTTTTCCCAGATCTTTCCAAAATCCATGTATTCACCTGAGCACTGCTGCCATATCATCAGCAGCGCGTTCGAGCAGGAAATCAGCGTTTATCACAATTTTTACGGTGCAGCCGGAAAGCATCGCATACGAAGCAGCGATCGAGCGGTTGAACTGCTGGTGTTCTGCAATCGATCGTGAACCCTCTTTGTCCCGTGACCGCGTTTCATCCGTTAGACGCCGCATGAGGATCTGGTCATCATCTGTTTCAACGAGAACGATAGTGTCAGGCATGATCTCGCGCAGCACCCATTCGGGGAGTCCTGCAAGATAGCCCTTTGGAGTCTTTACGGATGCATGAGTGTCAATCAGAACATTGCCCGTAATTTGGGCAATCGCCTGTGCTGCGCGTTGCTGCAATCTCTTTTGGACCGTGCGATTGAGGGTGCGCATTTGATCCCTGTCAGTCACTGTGCCATCTGCTTTCGCGACGTCAAACATAAACGTCCCGAAATTGATTGACTGGTATTCAATACCTTCCTGCCTGAGCTTTTTTAATGCCTCGGTGACAACCGTCGTCTTTCCGACGCCGGGTACCCCGGTGATAATGACTTTTTTGCCGACCATATTTTCCCTTCCCACAATTATTCCTTGCCAAAGAATGTCCGCATGAACGGGTACATCTCCATGATCTGCTGGCTGGCGATCTCTTCATAGAGGCGGTACGTGATGCTCACCGTCAACAGCAACCCGGTCCCACTCACAGCGCCGATGACACCGAAAAGGTTTGCCACCACACTGAGTATACCAATGAAAACACCGCCGATGATCGTGACCTTCGGTATATACCGGTCGAGATATTTTTCAAGTACCTGCGTGTTGCGGCGGTAGCCGGGAATGGACATGCCAGAAAGCTGGATCTGGCGGGCGACATCTTTTGAATCGAGGCCGGCGGTCTTGATCCAGAAGAGTGCAAAGACAGCCCCACCAACTACCATGAAAACGATATCGACGCCCAGACGTAAAATGACCTGCCATGCCGGGTGACCGAGATCGGTCATCCACCACATCCAGTCCTGCGGTCCGTTCACCGGAGCAAGGAAATACATGAGCCCGTCAATCGGTCGCTGCCCTTGAAATTTCCCGAGCACTGTGATGCCAAGGTTGGACAGGAACATACCGATCATCTGGATATTTGCCTGCAGGACACGGACCAGGATCATGGGCAGAACACTGGCATAGATCAGTTTCACAGGGAAGCGTGCGCGGGCTCCACGCACCTGTGCATGGGCAAGCGGGATCTCGATTCGCGTCGATTCTACATAGACGATGATCAGGAATATGGCAATCGTCGTGACAAAGGCAAGAATATCCTTTGCGAAATACTGGAAATAGCTTGCTCCATCAAGACCGATAGCGATCAATCGTGGGAAGAAACCGATCGGATAGGGATCGCTCACGGGCGCCCAGTTGATGAAACCGTTAACCATTGCCTGGGAAATACCCGCGATGATGAAGAGACCAACGCCGGAACCGATACCCCATTTTGTCACAACTTCATCCAGCATGAAAACGAGGAAACCGCCAATACAAATCTGGATGAAGATCAACAGGGAGACCGCAAACAGGTTGCCCCCGAAAAAGTTCTGGGCGATCACCGGATCGGGGCGCATGAACCCACCGACAAGGTTGGGGGCTGCCTCGATCACAATCATAACCATAATCAGGATCTTCTGAAGGCCCATGTACATGACCTGCCCCCGGGTCTCACTGGTATCGATCTGGAGGATATCTGCACCTTTCAACAGCTGGAGCACGATGGATGCTGTGACAATTGGTCCAATACCGAGGTGTACGATCGAACCACTCGCACCGGCGAGCAATGCCCGCCAGTATAAAAATACATCCTGTGAGCTGGGATCAAGCCCGAACACCGGAATATTTGTGAGCGCAAAATACAGGATCAGGACTGCAATGGTCCACACCAGTTTGTTCTTAAAGTGGACATGCCCCTCCGGGCTCTTGACTGCGGGCATCGCAGCGAGCAGGGGTTCCATTCGATCCAACAATTCTCCCATTGTTTCACCAAAAATGTGGGGGATCAGATAATCTGCGCTTTGCCGCCAATCTTTTCGATCTTTGCCTTTGCCTGCTCTGAGAACGCCTGTGAAGAGATATTCAGTTTTTGAGTCACCCTGCCGCTGCCGAGCACCTTTTCAATACCCATATCGGTGGTATTGATCACAATGGTATCCCCCTCCTGTTTGGCTATTCCCTGTGCAATGAGGGAAGGAACGATCTGGTCAATGACACCGACATCAATGGTAGTGATGCTCGTCCGGGTTTTATTCACAAACCCGTTTTTCCCGAAGACAGGACCGCCCAATTCCAGATACCAGTGCACAAAATGATGAGCGTTAATACCTGCGCGACCCCTGCCACCCCGGTTTCCGGCACCGCGACGGTTCTTGTGGGTTCCGCCGCCACAGGTCCGGGACCCCCGATATTTTGAGCGTTTGTTGGTTGGCATTCTCTTCACCTCATTTTATAAAGGAGAGTGTTGATCTCCTGACCATAATAGCCAAGTGCTCCGCCCTGAACAAACGTACGCTTCGTGGTCTTGTAGCCTTTTCGTGGAGGATGGAGGCGCAGCACCGGTTTTAATCCGGGGATATCCCGGAGCCGTGTCTCGCCACTCAGGAGAGCTTGTGCAAACTCTGCAATGCCGCTGTAGGTCGAATTCGCCATGATGTATTCATCAGTCAGCATCGCATCGCCAATAACACGCCCGCGGGTGCGCAGTAACGTCTCGATGGTTGCTGCATCCACTTCGCCATATGCGACATAGTCTTTGACCTTACGGATCATCCCGAGGTTTTCCGGCGTATCCGAAACAAGCACACAGTGGTTGATATGATGTAAACGGAGCATCTTGAGTGTGTCCTTGATGTCACGGCGCGTATTCACAACTCCGCGGACCTGTACAACCGCGTACATTACGGTGACCCCCCAATCCTTGTCATGTTCGTCTGCTTCAGGGCGTTGAACGTTGCTTTGGCAAAATTAATCGTCGTACGGGTCTGACCCCGGGCAAATGTCCAGACATCCTTGATGCCTGCAAGTTCGAGCACTTTCTTGCTGACATCACCAGTAACCAGACCAATACCCTGCGGAGCCGGTTTCAGGGTGACACGGACACTTCCCGCGGCTCCCTGCACCTGCATCGGGATCGAGTGCGTGACATCACACCCGCATTCCCAGCTTCCGCAGCCCCGCCTGACCCTGATGAGGTTCATCTTCGCTTTTATAATTGCCTTCTTGATCGCATTTCCGACCTGCACATCCTTGCCCTGACCGAACCCGATGTAGCCGTTCCGGTTGCCGACAATGACAACCGCACGGAACTGGACACGGCGGCCGGAGTCGGTCATACGCTGCATCATGGCGATATCGAGCACTTCGTCCTCGAGATCGGGAAGGAACGTATCAACGATCTGGGGTTCCTTGATTGGCCTTCCGCCCTCAAGCACCGCGTCGATGCTTTTGATCTCACCCGAGGCGACGAGTTTGCCAAGACCGGTGACCGGGCGCCACTCTTCCTTTTCATATGCCATTTACACCAGCTCCTTTTTTATGGCGTCTGCCACCTGTTCGACATTCTTCACGAGATCTCCTGAGTTTTTGTTGTAGGCAACAATATGCGCACCCTTAACCCGTGCATCATCGGGCAGGATCTTTTCACCATGGGGAATATCAATCCCGCCCTCTACAGCTCCCTTCAGTGCCGCAAAGACGCGGGCACCGGGAGTCGCACGGTTCAGACCGATATCAAGCACCGCCGCATGGTATTTTGCTTTGCGTGCCTTAACCGCAAAGAGCAAACCTGTGAGATATGCTGCAGGGGTACTGGACGCTGACCCCTTGTAGCCGAATTCTGGGAGTTCAGACGAATTCGCTGCGACAAGTGTGCGGTCGCCATCCATCTCTGCAGTGACGAGTTGGATAATAATGTGCCGGTTGGTTTTACGGACCACCATCCGTGGCACGTCAGCGACCACCAGTTTTGTCCGCTGGTAGTAATCGGTCTTGCCCTCCCGCCTGCGGCGGAATGGGACAAAATACCGTGATCCTGTCGCCATGTTACTTCATCCTCCCGGAGAGAATCTCCAGTTGCGCTTTCATATGTGCAACACTCCGGAACTGGCCTCCGGCCGCTTTCCGGTAAAAAATCCGATATGTGTGCGGATCGATGGTTCCGGCATCACGGAGTGTAACAAGTGCTTTTCTGATTGCGCGGATCTTCTGGATCCATGACCTCTTGCCAGGGTGGCGGGCACCTGCCGCACCCTTCCGCCGTCCGGGTCCCTTGCAATGTCCGTACGAACGTTTTGCGATCTTTTCCCGTGCCCTGCCACGGCTCACTCCCTTTTTCTGTCGCGCTTTAATTGCGCCATCCGCCACAAGCCCCCTCAGGTCCTCGCGCGATATGGCGTTTTCAATATCAGATAACCGCCCTGGATCAAACCATACACGGTTCACCCCGCACTTGAGGATTGCCGCGACAATCCGTTTCTGACTGGCGAGGTCACTCATTGTCCTTCACCCCTGTGCCGGTCTTTTTCTTTTGTTTGGTTGCCGGTTTCTGTGCGGTCTTTGGTTTTTCCTTTTTCTCTTTTATCGACTCAGCCTTCGGTTTTGGTGATTTCTTGGGTTTTTGCTCTGACGCATCTTCCGCCTTTGCCTTTTGCACTTTAGGCTTTTTTGTCTTTGTTGGCTTTTCTTCTGCGGGCTCGGGTTTTGCTTTTTTCTTTATAGCGGGCTTTGCCAGCTCTTTCTTTTCTTCCTTAACCCTGGGTGCCTCTTTTTCTTTTTTCTTGGGCTCGGGTTTTGCTTTTTTCTTTTGTTCTTTCTTTTGAACAATCTCTTCTTTTGCTTTAAGCGGCTTTATTTGGGTCTTGACTGTACCGGGCGCTTCCCGTGCATTCAGCACTTTAAGACCTGCCGACAGGGCCTTTTCCTGAATGCCCGAACGTTTGCGGTTGCCGACGTTTGCGGAAATCCGGACCGCATGTGTCTTCGGGTTCAGCCCTTCAAGGTCATCAGCTGAAAAAACCAACACGTCATAGAACCCGGAAGGATGCATACCGCGGACAGAAACCGGGCTTCCAAATCCGGGTTTGGGAAGAGCCCCTTTTGCTTTCTTCTGCTCCCGCTGCTTGTTATGCTGCCCCCGCGGCTTTCTCCATGAATCAGAAAGCTGGGATTTCTTGCCAAAGCCATCGCGCTTGAATCGGGCACCCTTCTGGGTACGCACGCGTATCAGTCGTCGAATCTCATCTGCCATTGGCTTCAACCCCTCTGAATGATAAAGATACCATCCTGGAATACCCGCGGATCGCGGTTCCGTATGTGGGTGGCATGTTCAATATTAGCGGCTGTGGTGCCGACTAATTCACGGTTGATGCCGGACAGAACAACTTCATCGCTTACGACCTTGGCCGAAACACCGGGCTCGATGTTGGCATACCGTGCCTTTTTCTCACCAAGGAAATTGCTGATCTCGAGTTTATTACCCTGCAGTTTGAGCTGGATGGGAAAGTGGCTGTAGACCACTTTCATGCGGTACTCGAATCCATCCAAAACCCCTCGGCACATATTCTTGGTGTGCGCTTCAAAGGTGCCAACCATTGCGGTGATCTCTTTTTTCCTGGATTCGGTTGCGATCACAACTTCTTTCCCATCGATATTGATGGTCACCTGCGGGAACCGGATACTGCGCTCAAGCTGCCCTTTTGGACCCGCCACTTTGAGCGTGGTGCCGTCAAGCTGAACTTTGATCCCGTCGGGAATCTTTACTCTCCGTACTGTTACCATGGCTCCACCTCAATAGACATACCCGAGGAGTTCCCCGCCGATACCCTCTTTCCTCGCCTGTTCATGTGAGAGAACACCGCGGGAAGTGGAAAGCATGAGAATACCGAAATTTTTGCCTGGCAGGTATTGTTTCTCCCAGTATTCCATTTCATCCAGCTGTACCGAAAACCTCGGGGTAATTGCACCGCAGTTGTTAATCTTTCCGGTGAGATGTACAATGAGCTGTCCACCCCGGCCATCTTCAACAAATTCGAAACTTTTGATATAGCCGGATTCCTGCATGATACGCAACATGGCGCCAAGCAGTTTGCTTGCAGGTTCGATGATGCATTCAGATTTTCCAGTATCCCCGGCATTCTTGAGAGTACACATCCCGTCTGCTGTTGGATTTAAACGTGTCATTTTGCTTCCCCTCAGCTCATCTTTTTAAAGCCCATCTTCGGAGCCCATTCGCGGAAGCACTGCCTGCAGAACATGATGTGGTACCTGCGCACCAAACCCTGTTTACGACCGCACATTTTGCATTCGCTCGCACCACGACCATATTTCTTCTTTCTCGCTCCTGCCATCAGCGCACCTCCACCTGATAATTCTGCTTGAGATACTCAATCGCATCCTCTTTCTTCACGCGCTGTCTTTCCGGAAGCTTTTTCTGCTCCATGCGCCTGCGGGTTATTCGGATTCCCCTTCGCTCGAGCACGACGTTGACATCCATTCCATAGATACCGATCTGTGGATCGTATGCCATACCGGGGAAATCAGTATGCTCTTCAATGCCAAACGAGAAGTTACCGCTCGTGTCAAACTGGTTCTCAAACAGAATCCTTTCAATGATACCCAGGGATGTTTTGACAAACTCCTGAGCGTGTTTTCCGCGGAGTGTCACTTTGCACCCGATAGGAGCCCCCTTCCTGACGTTGAACGCCGGTTGTGTCTTTTTTGCTATAGTCCTCACCGGTGTTTGCTTGGTAATTGTCTTCATGATCTCTTCGGCTTTGACGAGCTTGTCCCCGCTCTCGCCGACACCCATGTGGACAACAACCTTATCAACGTAGATGTCACGCATTGCGGTCACTGTTCAATCCCCCATTGTGTCAGTGCCGGTGTCTGCCTGCCTACCATGTAGATGTAGGGCGTGATTGTGTCAAACCGCGTCTTTGTCGTTTCGTCCTCGAGTATGACCCTGTTCGGTACGCTACCTGGAACCTTTGTGATTTCAACAATGCGTGCTACTTTTCCGGAGTGCCTGCCTCCAATCACCATCGCCATATTACCTGCAGCAAGGGGGAAGTGATCGACAATCCTGAAACGGGTTTCTGGCTCAAGGGAGACAACGATAGAATCACCGGCTTTGTAGGTATTGTCAGCGAGGATATTTGCGCCATCCCGCATGTTCAGCTGGACTTTGCCACCTTTGACAACCGTTTTGTTCTTGACCTTGCACAACCGGGTCTTTGCTGCTTCTGCATCGATTTCGATGGAGACATGGCGACCATCCTTATCACGCAGGATACGGTAATATTTCCCGATCTTCGGAAGCGCAACGATGTCAAAGATCCCGATTCCCACCTTTGGGTTCCTGCATGGTCTGCCGTTAATGATTACATCTTTCTGGGAGAGGATCTGTTTGACTTCTTTCATTGTTCGGGCAAAGCCCATTCGGTCCCGGAGCCAGACTGCAATCGGCAGTGCGTTGGCATTATGGGGTCCTGCTGAAGTCTTCGTGATGAATTTGTTGGTCTTCTTTGCGATATGCCATGAGTCCGGGGCGTTGAGGCGTTTTAAATGGTCTGACATCTATTTGCCCTCCCCCAGTTTTTCCTCGCGGCGTTTGTCATTCAGGTTCAGTTTGGTAATTTGGACTTTCGATGCATCGACCACCCGCGGGACCTCAGTACCATCGGCTTTTGTGGAAGATACGCCATGTACCACGAGTTTTGCCCGACCGGTATCGATTAAATCGACAACGCCCTCGTCGCCGGTAAAATCCCCGCGGGCTACTTTGACCGTATCGCCCTTGACGACACGCAGGGTCTTTTTACCGTACTTCTCTTTCAGCGCTGATGAGAGCGGTGCATTCAGGAATTTGCTCTTCTCGTGTGACGATGCCGTGTATCGTGCTTTTCTCTGCTTTCTGGGCTGATGACTCTCAATTCGTACCATGCTTCATCCCTCACACGATGATCGTTGCCATTGAACCAAGTTTCGGGAACCGTTCAGCCACTTCGCGGGCGACCGGTCCTTTGATCTCCGTTCCTTTCGGCTCGTTCTTTTCATCAACGACAACAACCGCGTTATCCTCGAACGAGATCCGCATCCCGTTGGGTCTGCGCATCTCTTTCTTCTGCCTGATGACCACAGCCCGCACGAGCTTGCGGCGCATATCGGGCGTGCCTTTCTGCACACTCACCGTGGCGAGGTCCCCCAGTCCCATCTTGGGCTGACGGCGCCGGACGCCATGGTAGCCAAAGACAGAAATGATCTGCACTACCCTGGCACCGGTATTATCGGCGCAGGCAAGTCTTGTCCCTGTGGCAAGTGCACGGGGGATCTTTGACTGCTTTGCCTTCATGATTGTTCGACCTCCACGACAACAAACGTCGTGCTTTTCGAGAGCGGCCGGCATTCCGCGATCTTGACCATGTCGCCCACTTTCGCCTGTATGCAGGGGGGATTGTGCGCATGGATTTTAGAGCTGCGTTTTTCATACCGCTTGTATTTCCGGACGTAGTGCATGTAGTTACGTGCAACTACGACCGTTCCCATCATACGATCGCTCACGACTTTGCCGGTGATCACCTGGCCGCGCACCGGTAAAGTGCCGTGAAACGGACAATTTACGTCACTGCAATCCTGTTTTGGAGCCGGGACGTTCAATCCTATGTTTTGTGCCATTATGGTATCCTCTTTTGATTTGCAGGTTGATCCTCTTTTCAGGAGCCAGCGATAGTACCGATCCATCGATCTCAACAATCCGCCCTTCAGGAAGGTTCAGACGGAAGATGCTGTGCCATTTGGGGATCTGTTTAAGCCCCTGTGCTGTCTGGATGGCAAGCATATTTTTTGTTTCATCGACGATAAATCCGGAAACCCCTTTATGAGTGGGGTTGCTCGCTTCCACTACCAGAACACCAAGCCCGATCAGTTCGTGGGCCAGGACATTCTGGGGAGAGATCATGCAGTTCTCCTGCGGTTCTGCTCGGTCATTATCCGGGCGATGGTTCTGCGCAATTCACGGATGTGCCCCGGGTTTTCCGTGGCACCACCGGCACTTACCTTTCCGTAGTGCTGGACAAGCTCCATGCGAAGCTTTCCCATCTGTTCCTCCAGCTCGACATCGGTAAGCTGCTGGACATCCCGTGCCCTGAATATTGCCATTACCGTACCTCCACATGATCGATTTCATCGGGAAGCACTGCATCAACATCAACGTCATCATCAATATTGGTGACAGTGAGTTTTTGCGCCGGTTTTGTCTTCTTCTGCTCGATGACCTCGAAGTGGTCGGGAAGCTTTGCACCGGCGGGCACTATTTTAACCTGTACACCGATAACACCGAGTTTCTTGATCGCAACCGCATAACCTTTCTCGACAATTGTATTGCTCGGTTCACCGCAGTGCTTGATGTAGCCCTCGGTGAACTTCTGGGTGCGTGCACGTGCACCAGTCAGTTTGCCGGCAATGATGACCTCACACCCAAGTGCACCGGAGTCCATGACACGGCGCAGGATGCTGGTTCCAGCCTTGCGGAAGTACCAGCCACGTTCAAGTGCATTTGCCAGCCGCTCGGCCATGATCTGGGCATTGAAGCTGGGATTTGCCACCTGCTGAACCTCAATTTGCGGTGACTCGACATTGTATTTCTGGGCCAGGTCCTGTGTCAGCTGGTGGACCAGCTTGCCGCCCTTTCCAATGACGATGCCGGGTTTTTCCGCAAAGATCGTCACCTGCGTTCCGAGCGGCGTTCTCGCGATATCCATACCACCATACCCCGCACGTTTCAGTTCCTTTGTCAGGTACTTCTCTACACGGGCTTTCCGTACACCTTCTGTGATAAACTTCCTTTCTACTGCCATTACGCCACCTCTCGCGCGATGATCTCGATGTTTACGGTTTCGTGCACTTTGGGAGTGGCGCGACCCATGGCGCGGGGAAAGAAAGCTTTCTGGGCCCGTCCACGGTTTGCCGTTACGTGGATGATCTCAAGTTTCTCTGCGTCAAGTCCGAGATATTCTGCATTTTTCTTGACAGACTCAAGGAGCCTGATATACGCTTTCGATGCCTTAACGGGATATCTGCCGGCATCCCATGTGCCGGGAAGACCACGTTTATGTGCCACATTCCGGTTGAACCGCCGGAACGGTATTGCCTTTTTCAGCGCTATAACATCGGTGAGGTACGCGATCGCGTCATTGATCTGCTTGTGCCTGATGTAACCGGCGATCTCGATTGAATGCTTGGGCGATATTGGAAGTTCGTTTGCTTTTCCGCGGGCAATGTTTTCACCCTCCAGTTTTTGTGAATATGCAACTCGGGCCATGTCCATCACTTCAGCGGAACGTACTTGCTGCCCCTCGTCGCACCAATACCTGCGGAACCGTGGGTGACCCTCTTTCGTGTCAGTGCAAACTCACCAAGGTAGTGGAAGACCGCCTCGGGCTGGAACTCAACTTTCATGAATTCCTTGCCATTGTAAATCTCGATCGATTTTCCCACCATATCCGGCATTACAATCATTTCGCGAAGATGAGTCCGGATCTTCTGGTCACCATCGCGGACCTTTTGTAGCAACGTCTCTTCTCCACGGGAAAGGCCCCGTTTCACCTTGCGACGTACACGTGCCGGCATGATAGGAATGAGTTCTGTCACCCCCATCGCTTTCAGCTCATCAATCTTATAGCCGCGATAGGTGAATTCTTCACGCCGCCGGGGCATTCTTTTCTGTGTCTTTTTGGGTGCTGCCATACCATTCACTTCCTGCTCTTACCTGTCCTGCGTGCAGCTACATGCCCAACGGTTCTTCCCGGAGATGTACCCCGTGCGATCGTCTTGGGACGACCTGCATGCTGGTGACCACCACCACCAAACGGGTGATCGATCACATTCATGGCAACTCCGCGGACGCGGGGCCAGTTTGATGCCGTATTCCTCATCTTGTGGTATTTGTTGCCGGCTTTCACGAACGGTTTTTCCACACGTCCGCCTCCCGCAACGATACCGATTGTTGCCCGGCAATGCGCACTGAACCATTTTGTTTTGCCACTGGGCATCCTGACACCGACGC
>CAZVFG010000011.1:0-3935 GCA_964626125.1 uncultured Methanoregula sp. | reverse complement strand
CGGCAATGCGCACTGAACCATTTTGTTTTGCCACTGGGCATCCTGACACCGACGCGGTCCTGGGTCTTGTCAACAACGATGGCCTGAACGCCGGATGAGCGGACGAACTTGCCGCCATCATTGGGACGGGATTCGATGTTACAGATGTACGAACCTGCCGGGATATTCCCGAGGGGCAGGGTGTTGCCGTTCTTTACTTCAACATCCGCACCCCATGAGACGGCAGTGCCGACACCGATGCCTTCTGTAACGAGCATGTATGTCTTTGTACCATCTTCAAGTCTGACGAGGGCAATCGGTGCATTCCGTGCAGGATCGTGTTCAATATCAATCACGGAACCGGTTACAGTCTTGCTGCCATCCCCAATATGCCGCAGTTCGGCTTTATACCGGTGGGATGGTGCTCTGTATGTCGGTCCTCCTTTGCCTCTGCTCTGTGTTGTAATACGATGTCCCATGGTTCCCACCTACATGATTCCGAGCCTGCTGAGGATCTCCTCGGCGGCTTTTTCATTCTCAAAGCTCACAATCGCTTTCTTTTCCCCTTGTGTGTTCATCAGGGTGCGGACACTTGTGACTTTCTGGTCAAAAGCCTTCTCGATCTCACGTTTGATCTGGCTCTTGGTCGCTTCCCTGCGGACAAGGAACTGGAGTTTGCTCTGGTTCTCCAGAAGTACCATCGCCTTTTCAGTGACGAACGGATACTTGAGTGTCATTTATTTTCCCTCCAGTCGCGTGAGCGCACTTTCCGTCCAGACT
Organism: uncultured Methanoregula sp.; assembly: GCA_964626125.1. GTDB lineage: Archaea > Halobacteriota > Methanomicrobia > Methanomicrobiales > Methanospirillaceae > MVRE01. The sequence continues at coordinate 3,176 of CAZVFG010000011.1, read as the reverse complement.
GTCAACCTGCCTGCCTGCATACCGGGTGCAAGGTGTTCGACATTGAGTTGATCGATCGTAACGACATCAACACCAGCAAGGTTGCGTGCTGAACGCAGGGGTGTATCAGCAGTCACGATGAGCAGGCTCTTGCGTTGCTTGTAGCGGCGACCACGCATCTTGCCTCGGCCGGCACGGACCTTGCGGCTCTCCTTTGCCCGCTCGACATCCTTGAAGACACCCGCTGAGGTGAGCGCAGAGATTACGTCCCGGGTACGGCTGAGGGATTCAAACTTATCCTCAAATATCACCGGTACTTCTGCGTCAAAGAGGTGCCCCCGTCCACGGACAAGATTTTCCTGCACACTGGCAGCAACTGCGGAGCGGAACGCTTTCTGTTTTTCCTTTTGGTTTATCTGCTTAACAAGTACTTTTGCGACAACCGGCGGGTGTGCTTCCCTTCCGCCCTTTGCCTGAGGAACTTTTGCGGCACGGGAGCCATTCTTGATACGCGGCACATGTGAAGCACCGCGTCCGCTTCCCCAGCCAACCGCCGATGAGCAGATACCCGCATAGGGATAGGTTCCGTGTGGTTGCCTGCGGGTGCTCTGGAGTGCCAGAACTGCCTTTTTAATCAGATCAGGACGGTACTCTTCTTTAAACATAATGGGAAGATCAATGTCGCGTGCAACTTCGCCTTCAATGGTTTTAACCTGTGCTTTCATCTCTGATCATCCCTGTTTGCTCTGAACGCTCACTTGCTGGATCGTCGGCGTTCTGACAACATGTTCACCTTGCCTCATGGCAGGACGGATACGCACCAGTCTCTTGACGGGACCCGGGATGGATCCCTTGATCAGGACATACGGGCTGTTGAGCACCCCATAATGGAGAAAACCTCCTGCAGGGGTAATTTCGCTTCCGTTTTCCCCGATCTTTAAAATGCGTTTATTGAATTCCGTGCGTTGCTGGAACCCCATCTGTCCCGTCTGCGGGACTTCCCAGCGGACATGGTGCGGGTTCCATGGACCGAGCGTCCCGATATGCCGCTCCTTCCCACCGCGGGAATGTTTTCGCTTGCGCAGCATGATACCCCATCGTTTTACGGCACCCTGGGTCCCTTTTCCGGTTGTGATCGCGGTGATGTCTGCATACGTGCCGATCTGGATCACGTTTGTCAGGTTCACCTCTTTGCCAAGCAGTCCGGCCACAAATTCGAACTGCTTGTCGATCGCACCTCCGGCAACCTTGATCTCCATAAGGTCGGGCACTTTTTTTGGTACCCCTGAGAGAGTTACCGGTTGCGTATACATGAGTGCATGGAGTTCAGCGACTTTTCCCGCCGCGATTGCATCGGTGAATGTCTTTTTTGCCACTTCAGTGTTATAGTCCTTCGGCATGGTGATGCGCCGACCGAGTACATCGTCAAGCTGGTCTGACCAGACTTCGGTCAGTGCATGCTTCCCATAGGTGTCCCTTGAATATGCGCGGATGGCAGCAATCTTCATGGCAGGGATCTCAATCACGGTCACCGGCACCATGATCTCTTTGCCCTCTGTGGGGCTGTCTTTATGGTCATCGACCATGATCACGTGCGTCATACCCACCTTATAGCCGGCAAACCCCTGCAGTATTGGCACACCTTCATACGTGGGCCACGACTGGTATTTGGGAATCGGGCTTTTCGCACGTGTTCTCGGGCTGTATGCAAGAGAACCCCTGCGTGGTCTTTTTGTTTTTGCCATTGTTCATCAATCCTTCTTTTGCGTGTAGGTTACTCTCAATTCGATCCGAATTGCGGTTATTCCGAGAATGAGTGATTAATTACGCTCATTACCGATGCCAACACGCGAACCCGGGTGATACCTGCTCTGTTACGTCAGCACTGACGGTGTCTATTGATCAATGATGTGCTTCCACCGATGCATGACGATTCTGAATCTCGCCCGGTTCTGGAACTTGCCTTGCGGATACTGGACCCGCAGTGCTGCCGGAGTGGTCCGGCATTCCTGTCTCGCGAAAGAAGATACTGACGGTAACGCATCCTTCGGTTTGCCCATTGGCATCCGGAGGAACAGGCTCGTCTTATCGACGTCCACCCCTGCGCTGATGTCAGATCCTACCCTGTCAGCCCGTTGTGACGGATCACAACCCCTTCTCGGCATCCCCGACCACATTATATGGGCGGGGTTCGCCAATCAAAGAAATCCCCCGGCAGGGGGAATCTGATGTCCTGATCCCTATGACCGCCGTCCGGAGTTGATGCCGGATGAATGGCATTGCCTCACTCCATGGGACTTCTTCATATCGGCTTCCATTATAATTGCATAAAAAACAATATAAACATATCCTCAGTGTTCCTTAGTGTCGGAAGCATCCATTGATTGTAACCTTTGATTCGTTTATATAAAAGATTAAAAAAAACTCTATAATAATGATCAGAAAAATTTGGGGCGCATCTCAACCGAAGTAAATATCCCCCTCATTGGTAATGTATACTTCGATATCTTCTGAAAGCGACCGTGCCTGATAACTTTTTGGACGGGATTCCCTGAGATGATTGATTAAAGAAATTGTATCGTATCTGACCTTGATATTTAATTTTTCAGCTTCGGAAAATATTAACTCCGGTACATCAAAAAGGTCAGTGCCGGAAGCAATTGTACAGAGATGTGTCGAATCGAGGGTGTAAAGAAATTCAAGCGTTTCCTTTGCCCTGCGGATATTCTCCATGGCAGATTTTTCAATAGTACAGACATTTGCCTTGGATGTAGCGATGATGTCAGCGATCTGCTGCTGGGTTAACCCCTGTTTACGATATCTCAACACCTCCATCTGCCTGTCGGTGAGCAAACCGTCTTTCATAATAATTGATCAACGTTCGCAATTTAAACACTTTTCTTTAACTGGATCTAAGTAATTTTTGAATCACAGGTTAAAAAAATCGGATTTTTGAAAAACCAATAAACAAAAAAAATTGATATATTTTTACAAAGTTACTTCGGGAAAGGATATTTCAAAATGTTTATATGAATACCTTGTGATAGATAGGTGTTATAAAAAAAAGAGGTGTAAACGATGGTTGTTAAAGTCGGAGTTGCCAAATTAGGCAATATTGCGAGCGGCGTAATGGCCGAACTGCTCCTCGATGAGAGAGCAGACCGTGAAGACATGCAGACATTCATGGCGACCAGCGG
>CAZVFG010000010.1:17833-31378 GCA_964626125.1 uncultured Methanoregula sp. | reverse complement strand
GTAGTTCATCAACCGTAATACTCCGCCCGACAAGATGGTTCAACCGCAAATCAACGCTCATGGAATGTATGGTATTGATTTCCGCTTTCACAATCTCTTTTGGAAAGCGAAAAGCCGGGTTCCCGTATACCAAGACGCCGCCCGCTTCGTGGAGGGATTCAAAGAGGGTGATATAGGGCCCGAGGCGGGTAGGTTCGGCTGCCGCAGTGATCCCGGAAGGGCCGTAACATCGGCCCGGCGGATCGTCGTGGGCCCTAGAGCCTCTTGAGGGCCTGCACGAGCTTCCCGACAGTCTCCTGCGCGTCGCCGTAGAGCATCCGCGTGTTGTCCCGGTAGAACAGGTCGTTCTCGATCCCGGCGAACCCCTTCCCCTGGCCACGCTTAAGGACGATGACGTTCTTCGCCTGTTCGACATCGAGGATTGGCATACCGAAGAGCGGGCTGCCCTGCCGGTGCGCTGACGGGTTGACGACATCGTTGGCCCCGATGACGAGGACGACATCGGTGCTCGGGAACTCCGGGTTCACCTCGTCCCGGTCGAAGAGGTGGTCGTAGGCAACCCCTGCCTCGGCGAGCAGGACGTTCATGTGCCCGGGCATCCGCCCGGCGACCGGGTGGATCGCGAACTTCACCTGGACGTTCTTGCTCTCGAGCAGGTCGGTCAGCTCCTTGACCTTCTGCTGGGCCTGGGCGACCGCCATGCCGTAGCCGGGAGCGATGATCACCTTGTTCGCATAGGCGAGCATGACCGCGACGTCATCGGCCTCGATTGACTTCATGCTGCCCTGGATGTGCATCCCTTTCTCCTCCGTCGCGCCGAACGCGCCGAAGAAGACGTTCGAGATCGAGCGGTTCATCGCCCGCGCCATCTGGATCGTGAGCACCGAACCCGCGGCGCCTACAATAACGCCCGCGATGACCATTGCATAGTTGGGGGTCGCGAACGAGAACCCGTCGAGCGAGACGGCGAGTCCGGTGAAGGCGTTGTACATCGAGATCACGACAGGCATGTCGGCACCGCCAATCGGGAGCGTCATCAGGAGCCCGAACCCGAGCGAGAGGACGAAGAACAGCGGGAGATACATGGCGATAGTGAGCGGGATCCATGACGGTTGCCAGACTACGAGCACGCCGGACACGAGAGCGAGGGCCAGGACAGCCATGTTGACGACCTGCTGTCCCTTGAAGGTAATCGGCCGCGGCCGCATCCAGCCCTGGAGCTTCAGGTACGCGATAATGCTCCCTGAGAACGAAACGGCTCCGATGAGGCCGCCAACGACAGCGAGGGAACCGGTGATGGCGGTTGTGGTGCCGAGGAGCGCGACAGCGGAGATCCCGGCCGCCGCGCCGCCGCCCATGCCATTGTAGAACGCGACCATCTGGGGCATGTCGGTCATCGCGACGCGCTTCGCTGCGATGTAGCCGAAGCCCCCGCCGATGACAATCGCGACCGCTATCAGAGCGAAGTTAGTGAGATTCGGGGTTAGGAACGTGACGAGCGTCGCGATCAACATCGCGGCGCCGGCCCAGACAATCCCACTCCGGGCAGTGAGCGGGTGGCTCATCCGCTGCAGGCCGATAATGAAGAAGAAGATCGTCGCAATGTAGATAGGGTCAATCACCCAGGAGAGGTCGACCATTTCACGCCCCCTTTCCGGGCTTCTTCCCGCTGCGGTCGAACATCTGGAGGATCCGCTCCGTGACGACATAGCCGCCGGTGACGTTCGCCGCGCCGAGAATGACCGCGACAAAGCCGATGATCTGCTCAAGGGTCGTCGTCGCGAGGCCGAGCGCGACCATCGCGCCGACAAGCACGATCCCGTGGATGAAGTTCGAGCCGCTCATCAGCGGCGTGTGGAGGATGACGGGGACCCGGCTGATGACGACGTAGCCGGTGAACGCGGCCAGCATTGCGATGTAGACCGCGGTCGCGAGCGTGGTCATATCGGTCATGGCTTCCCTCCGTTCAGGAGGTCACGCGTCGGGCCGTGGCGCACCTCGCCCGCGTGGACCAAAAGGCTCGCGGCCAGGATCTCGTCGGTGAACTCTTTGACGAGCACTCCTTCCTTGTCAACAAGGAGCGCCAGAAACGACTGGAGGTTTTTCGCATACATCTGGCTCGAGTGGAACGGCACCCGGGCCGGGAGGTTCTGCGGCCCCAGGATCGTGACGCCGTGCTCCCGGACGGTCTTGCCAGGCTGGGTTAACTCACAGTTGCCACCCGATTCGGCGGCCAGATCGACAATGACGGCACCCGGCCGCATCGCCGCGATGGTCTCCCTGGTAATGAGGAGGGGGGCCTTCCGACCGGGGATGGCGGCCGTCGTGATGACGATATCGGCCCGCGCGACGGCGGCGGAGACCATCTGGTGCTCCTTTTCCTTCTCCTCGGGCGAGAGCTCGCGGGCGTAGCCGCCCTGGCCTTCGGCGTTGATCTCGAGCTCGAGGAACCTGGCGCCGAGGCTCCGGACCTGCTCGCCCGCAGCGCGTCGGACGTCGTAAGCCTCGACAATGGCGCCGAGCCGCTTTGCTGTGGCGATCGCCATGAGGCCGGCGACTCCGGCACCAAGGATGAGCACCGTTGCCGGTCGTATCGTGCCCGCGGCCGTCGTCAGCATCGGCAGGAACTTCGGGCAGTTCCCGGCACCAAGGATGGCCGCCACGTATCCGGCGGCCGTTGCCTGGGAACTGAGCGCATCCATGCTCTGGGCGCGGGTGATCCGTGGAACGAGCTCGAGGGCAAACGCGGTGACCTTCCGGTCGCGCATCCGGGCGACGGCCTCGAGGTTGTGCGTCGCGTTCATGAACCCGATGACGATCGTGCCCTCGGCGAGCTGATCGACCTCGGCGACGGTCGGGGGCTGGACGCGCAGCACGATCTGGGCACCGTTCAACAGGTCGGTCCGGCTGGACGCGATCTTTGCACCGGCGGCCGTGAAGAGATCATCGGGATAGTATGCGCTCGTCCCCGCGTCGTGCTCGATCCGGACGTCGTAGCCCGACTTCGTGAGTTTCTGGACGACCTCCGGTACGGTTGCCACGCGCTGTTCCCCCGGGGTCAGTTCCTTTGGAACGGCGACCACGACCGGCATGGCTGTCGGACCCTTCGAACCGACCGGGATTATACCCTTTACCTCCTGTGCGATGATGGGGTTGCTCACAATTCCCACCTATCCTGTTGGGCTTTTTCGATACAAAACAACCTTTTCACTCCATGGATGAACTGCAATGTATCCTATCAGTTGAACCTAAATCCTCTTTATTTTACGCACCCGGACTGCAACACCCCGTTTTGACCGGCACATCTCGTCTCCGGACATCGCTGCTTTCCCCGTTGCCGACGCACGCGGGCCGGTGACCAGTACTTCGTCTCCTTCCCGGATTTGTGGATCTGCATCCTCCACACCGGGCACAAGCACGTCCCCTTCCGGAATAAAATCATTAATGGTGACTCTGTAACCATCCGGAATCAGGTTCCAGCCATCAAAGGTGGGCCGGAGCATGCCTGTAGTGGTATTGATAGAGAAGCATTGCACGTTATTTTTGCTGTAGAAAATCTCCGGGAACCGCCCCCTAACAGAGAAACCACAGGTATCGATGTCAATGTCGAACTGGTACGAGCACATGCCATGAAGCCGGTCGTCTTTTATTCTTCGTTCTTTGGCTAGCGATTGATCGAGGCTCGCAAGGGCTTCGTCCCTGGCTGGGTGATCCCGGCATGAATACTCGAGTGTGATACCGCATAGTTCCGCTGCCATGTCTGCAACTTTCAGCGCCCCGCCATCAAGATGGGCGATGACGCGGCGGTAGTGGTTTTGTTCAAAGTAGCGGGTGATGATGCCAGTGATCACGGCACATTCCTCGGCATCCCAGTATCCCGTGACCGGCACATCGTAATGCCCGGCCGGATAGACAGTCTCCAGCTCACGGGGGACAAGACCAAGCGGCGAAGTAACAATCAGCTCATGGGCACGGTTTGCAATTGCCATCTGGAATTTTTTATGGCTCTGGGAGACAGAATAGGGCTTTTTTGCTGAACAGGGGAGCAGCACGGCCACATCGGTTTTTGGTGGGTGGTACCGGCTCGCGACACGATCGGCGAACCGTCGTATTTCCACCCGGTTCATCGATTCTGCGGAGTTTGCCCGCATCACGCAACTGCGAGCGATAGGAGCGTACTGTTCCATAATATCATGCCGGTTATCAAGGTGGCGCAGGATCATCACGTGGTTAGCGTGCATGCGGCACCGCGATTCAACAAATTCCCGGAGCTGTCCCTGCTCAATGAAACGGGCGACCAGGGCAGTCTCACGCAGGAGTGCCATACGGTTGTGCTGGCGCAGGTTCCCGTTTTTGCATCCGTCGCATGTACAGATTTCAGATCCCATTATTTTTCCTGGGGATTCGCCTTCGGGGATACAGAAGATGCCCTGTGCAGATTTCAGATCGACAGCATGGAAGTCAAAGATGTCGAAGCCGGAGTGGCAAAGGATGTGCACATTCGATGGTAGTGCAGCAGCCGGCGCGTACCATGTGGTATCAGGGGGCGTCTTTTCTTTGAGTGCAACAAGCCAGCTAACGTAATCACGGGGATTTTGAAGCGCAGTATGCACGTTTGCAACCATCACGCAATCGCCGCTGTGTGCCGGATTGTCAAGGAGCGGGTGGATGGTGACCGGTTGATCCCCGTGCTGCACATGAAACGTGCGCACAAATTCTTTGTCAGCGGCAAGAGGGATGTTCGTACCGGACATGGTCATAAGGGCCGGAAAGAGGGCAGCGGTATCAAGCACCGCAGGAATCCTGATTGTATGGTTATTGACGATAAAAATACCCGTGCGTGCCAGTCCGTCACGTCTCTTGATTTCGGTCACGGTCATTCATACACCTCAACATCCGGCAGTTCTGACCGGACAACCGGCAGCCACCCGGGGGGGCAGGAAATTACCACACGATTTTCCGGATGGGTGGCAATAAGGGTACGGATACCCTTACACCCCTGTCTCACCATCGCTTCATCCCAGTCCGGGATCTCACTCTGCCCGATGGGGAAGGTCTCTTTCAACTCCCGCGGGTATGGACCGAACGGCGGCTTGAAAAGAAGCGTGTCGGAAAATCCCCCCTGCATTCTGTGATCAAATGTGATGAGTACGGTGCCACCAAGCCTGAACCGGGAAATCTGCCGCTGGTACCGGATCACTTCCGTTCGCTGGCAGCTTTCATTACCCCGGAAAAAGAACCTGCGCTTCGACGCCCGGTCATATTCCTCCAGGGACTCACCGTAGTTCAGGAGTTCACGGTATCCCGAAAGAAGCTGCGGGTGGCTCCGGCACCGTTCATCCACCAGCTCCCAGAGTGTACCATCGCTGATTGCCTGACGGATGCGTGCGATCTCGGCAAGCGTGACGTACAGGTTATGGAGTGCAAGCAGGCGTTCCCGCTCTTTTGAATTTTTGAGTTCATCAGGTGTATAGGACCGGCAAATGTCGCAGGCACAGGGTAGCTCGACCAGCTCATCCACCTTATAGCTCCCGTGCGGAGTGAGGTAACGTGCATTCTTTGCGTAGATGGCGTATGCAGCTGAGTCAAAGAGATCGCAGCCCATTGCAGTCGCAAGTGCAAACATGGCAGGGTGCCCGGCGCCGAACAGATGGACGCAGGCAGAGCGCGGCAGTGTTCTTTTGACTGCCATCACCACCTGGACGAGCTCACGGTACCGGTACCCCTCCATCAGCGGCACGACTGCCCCAATCGGGCAAAATGTAAAACCCAGTTCACCGGTTTCCCGCCCGGCGCGTTCGCGGAGATCTCCATAGATGCCCCCCTGTACCGGGGCGGCAATCGGCGCGTCATTACCGAATGTCTCTTTTGCCTCACGCAACCGCTCCATCGTTATCACAAGGTCCCGTTCAGCTGTTGCCCTGTCTGCTGACGGGGAGGTGGGGATATCAAGCGGCACCCAGATGTCGCTCTGTATATCGCGCTGGAATGAGAGTGTTTCGAGGTTTGATACTGATACTTTACCATAGACAGAGAGCTGGAAGGAACCGGAATCAGTCATAATGACGCCATCGAAGTCAAGTACCGAATGAAGCCCTTCTGCGAGCGCCCGGTCCCGGTACTGCATGCTCTGGTTGAAGATGTACGCGTTGGTGATAATCGCTTCGACTCCCCTGTTCTTCATTTCAAGGGGAGTGATAAGCTGGAGGTGCGGGTTGATTACCGGGAGGAGCGCGGGAGTTTTTATCATCTTTGTACCGACTGAGAGCTTGCCAACGCGTCCCATAATATCGGAATCAAGACTCTCAAAATGAATTGCCATGCGCACGCACCGCTTGTTTTCATTGATTTGTTCTGATCAGGTTAAACGGTTATCATGCGCAGAGGGCTCGTGAAAGATCTGGCCCTCAAACGTGAGCACCTCAACCCTGCGGTTCGCCCAGCACTGGTCTGGCAGCCCAGCCTTCATACAGGTATGGTTAAGAAATGTGGTACTATCCCAGCCGAGTTCGGTTGCAACCTGTGGGAGGAGGAGCCCGCTTGTGCCCATCCCCCTGACGATCAAACCATGTCTGCCCACTTCCACATGCATCGGGCGCTGATCCGGATCGCAGGTAAGGGGTTGCGGAACGGTCAGGATGGTAACTTCAACGGTGATAAGGGAAAGTTCACGTGCCTTTACTGCCGGAAACCGTGGGTCTTCCAGCGCCGCCGCCACTGCCGCGTGATCGATGGCATCACCAAGTGGCATGACCGGGTAGGGAAAACCTATACATCCCCTGAGCTCGCCATGTTCCGTGAGGGTGACAAATACGCCCCGTTTCTCACCAAAAACCGGCGTTTCGTTCAGGTCTTGTTTTGGTTTTTTACCAATCGCATATTCAATAGCACCGCGTGCAAGGCGCACCGCGATGGTGCCTTCATCACCTGTGAGCAGAACCATTCCCATGATCCCTTTTTTTATTATTGAGTCTCTTTACGATGAGTGCTTTTAATTAGGTATCGTATGACGGTTTGTGCCCATCATCTGATGACGTACTCGCTGCCATTATCACCTCACAAAGCTGATACCGGTGTGAGAGGGAGAGCGCAGCCAACGGCGGCGGTTCTCGCCGCTGAGGAAAGTCCCCCCACCCGCCGAGCACGCAGCCGTACGCAAGTACGGGTGGCGAGAGTCACGGCAATGGTACAGAAACGAGACGGCCTGCCTGGAGTGATGATGCGGTTGAGCCTAAAAGGCAAGGGAGCACGGACAACGTGCCAGTAACCCGCTGAACGTCTGAAAGGCAGGATACGGTGAAACGGCGAATCCCTGCGGGTGCAAGCCAGAACAGGGCAGACGGATTGCTCGGTATCCGCCCGGGTATGGCGCAGAGCTGAATGCTGCGGTGAACAGAAGGAGGCTTACTCCTCCCACTCATTTCTTGATTTTGATTTTGTCGTTATTTTATATGATCATGCAATTCCTGATTGATGAATACCCCGATGATGAGCCCTTCATTCTCCAGGAATGTTCACTCATCATATTACCCGGATGCGGGGATACTGTCCACCCAAGTCTCGACCTCGGCACAGACAGAGTAGTCCGTTGAGGACTATTGCTCTTGTAGGTATGTTCAAAAACCGGTTATGGACGGGAACCGCATCATCCTGACCAAACTTCAGTATGATCCTCTCCTCCGCTGCGTTCAAGCGGTGTCTGATGTGAGCGGTGAATTCTTTTATTCCTGGATCAATCCGGTATGGAATAACCATGGGTGATCAGGAAAAACAGGGAGCATCAAAAACCGGTCAGGCTGCTTTCCTGACAGATCCCCCGTTTTATCTCCGGGAGTTTGAAACATCGTACCGGTATATCATTGACAAATATGATGTGAGTCAACGGGATATTGCGATTTTCATGCCCTGTTCAGTCAAGAAACCCTATAGCCAGAGCCCCAGCCACAACCTCATCAGAACGATCATCTCGCAGGTCTTGAATCCCTCGCAGTATCATATTGTTGTCTTCGGAACCTGTGGTATTGTCCCGGCGGAACTCGAAGAAATGTACCCCTATGCTCATTACCATTACATCCTGGGAAAATGCAAGGATGAAAAGATTTTAGAGGATTTTCTCCGAATTGAGACAGAACGGATTGCAGGTTATCTCGATAAGACACGATATGTCTATAAATACCGAATCGGGTATTGCCTGGGCATTTTTCGCAAAGCCCTTATCCTGGGATCAAAAGAAGCCGGGGTACCGGTCGATATGATTCTTCCGACCCGTGACATGATCAATAAAATCATCGAAGAAGAAGACTGTATTTTTGAGGAAGGAAGCCTCTCCATGGCTGAATATCTCGGAGAGTTTTGTGAAGAGCTGATCAAATTCAGGAATTCTCTTTTGAATAAGTGAGGGATTACCAGTGTGACCTTCTTTGGTGAAATAGGAATGGTGTTCAAGAGCGAGCGGAAGTTGACGGACGGGATTTGGAATCGGTTGAGTAAAAAATTATGAAAAACAGGGTTTTACAAAAACGGCTTTGCAGAAAATCTCACTACTTTCAATATTTTTGTAACCGTTTTACCTGGCCATCGCAGTATGGCGGTGCCGCCCGAAATCAAAGATTATGAAGGAGATGAAAAAAACGTGCATGAACGTGATCCTGAGTTCAATCCACGATTTTTAAAAATTGTATCAGGAAAATATGAAGGCAGCATTGACAGACCGCCCAATCCCGGCATAAACGTCTGCGAAACGCTTAAGTGTGTTACTGTCCTTAAATAATACTACATTTCACCTATCCTTCGCTGGGAGGATGTGGGGTGCACATACCATATCAGATGCACCCTGGTACCGGGAGTTGAACATCATGAACAGAGTGTTGAACAAGGACGATTGTCCTGAATCTTACCGCCATTGCACGGTAAGACCTTTTTCTGATGTTTTTAAACTTGCATCCTGCATGCAGGGTTTTCCTGTAAAGAACCCGGAGACAAAATACTCCGGTACTGTGCCTCAACCACACCTTTTTCGCCCTCCCCGCCGGGATTTCGGAGGACTGATGCATGATAAATGACCTGATTGAAAAGCGAAAAAAAATTCTTGCAGAATCTGAACAGCATAAAAACTTAAGAAATGAGCTTAATGCGGCAGCAAGCAAGTATGCACGAGAACGTAATACGCTCAACAACCAGACCCGCGAATTTGTAGATGAGGCTCAGAAGAATAAGGATCTCCGCGACAAATACAACCAGGAAGTTATTGCGCTCAAGGAAAAGCGCAACGAACTCAATGATCAGGGAAATACTCTTTTTGAGGAGATAGAAGCGTTCAAAAAGGAACACGGCAGCCCGAAAAGCCGGGGGATCAAAGAGGTCCAGAAACAGATTGACCACCTCGAAATGATGCAACAGACGCAGGTCTTTTCCACGGAAAAGGAGCGTGAGCTGATCGAAAAGATCAAGCAGATGAGGGGGCAGGTAAAAGAGCAGGAAGCAGAGCTTGAACAGAACAAGGAGATGCGTTCAAAAATAACAGCTGCACGTGATCTCCGCAAACAGGCGTCCGAGCTGCATGCCAAAGTTACTGAGATGGCCGAACTGGCCCAGAAGCATCACGATATTATGGTTGAGTCCTACCGCAAAGCCGACAAATCCCGGGAGGCAGCGGACGCAAGCCACAAGAGTTTTGTGGAGGCGCAGGAATCTGCGGATGCAGAGCACAAGTTCTTTATTGCATGCCAGAAGGAACTGCGGGATTACGATAAGGTCATTTCCGGGCTCCGTAAGAAAACCAAGAAAGTTAAAGTGACAAAAGAGCAAAAGGCGGTCAGAAAAGAGGCTGAGCATCTGTTCAAAAATTTCAGGGCAGGGGAGAAACTCACGACCGATGATATCCTCCTGCTCCAGCGCTCAAAACTCATTTAATTTTTTTTCGTCAGGAATAATTTAATAGATTTGCGGCGAGTGTTTAGGTACAATGGTGCAGGGTCGAACATTAGTCCTCAGTGTCGATCGCGATGATGACATTGGATACAAGGCTTCTGTCGAGAGCCCATGCGTCGGAAGAGCCGCTTGCCTGAAAGCGGCAAATACCCTTGCCCTTGTGGATCCGGAAGACTCTGATACAAATGCCATCTTTTATGCAGTGAAAATCTTTGATGATCTTACAGCAAAGGGAGAGGATGCACAGGTCGCGGTCATTTCCGGAAATCATATGCATATGATCGAGGGGGACCGGAAGATTGCCGCTACCCTGGAACAGGTGGTCAGGGATACCGGGGCATCAACCTGCATTCTTGTCTCTGACGGGGCAGAGGACGAATATGTCATTCCAATAATCCAGTCCAAAATACCCGTCAGCAGTATCCGCCGTGTCATCGTCAACCAGATGCCAAATCTCGAAGGTACTTATTACATCCTCCGAAAACTGCTCGATGATCCCAAGATTTCCCGGATGGTGCTTGTCCCTCTGGGCCTTGCGATGCTGCTCTATGCCACTGCGTACCTTCTGGGGTATCCGGGCACGGCAACCATTATTGTTGTCGGCGTGATTGGAAGTTATCTTCTCTACAAAGGGTTTGGTCTTGATGAAGTCGTTCATGGCACCCTTGCTGCGTTACGAGTGTCTCTTACCCGCGGCAGATTCTCGTTTGTTACCTATACCACCACAATCCTGCTGGTTATTGTTGGATTTGTTATGGGATTTGTCAATGTCTTAAAATTCTATTCATCAGACGGGAGTCTGGGCCTTATCCTCTACCTCATGACGTTCATGTATGGTGCCCTGGAATGGTTGATCGGTGCCGGTATCATCGTTTCTGTCGGGATCATTATTGATGTTTATTTAAATGAACGCGAACAGCTGGGCAAGGTGATTATTTTTCCTTTCTTTGTCACTGCTCTCGGCCTTATCCTCTATGGTGCAAGTGTCTATCTCATTGCCGTGAGCGGCCTGCCGGACTTTCCGCTCACTTTGACAGACGCGGGCAGTTACATCTTCTACTCAACCATCATCGGGCTCTTATCTGCAATGGTTGGCGTAGTCATCCAGTATTTTGTTAATAAAAAGCTTGCAGAACAGCGGCGCCAGGAAATCATCGAAGTGCTTTAAAGCACGATATCACCACGCCCAGGAAAAGATCGATACATCTTTGGATCCTGTTCTCTTTGACAAGAACAAAAATAGGGCAATTCATCATCCGGAATCAACAAAAAAAGGCATATTCTGGTTCAGGATGGTGGTTTTATGCCGGATAGATCGAAATTCACGAAGTTATTGTTCATTATCAAAATAACCGATTCCATCAGGGAAACTATTTGTCATGGTAAATGATCTGGTGATCTGGGGGGAATGGATTGTAAGATGCGGGATGACAACATTGAAGGAATGGGAAGGGTACCAGTATATCCCCTTGCCATACGAATATGCTGCACCGTCAACAATAAATTCCGCACTGGAAAGGTTGATACGACGCATCTGGGCATTTTCGTAATTCAGGATGTGATTTAATTTATTTTTCAGGTCCTGTTTTCCCAGTAAAAAAAAGATTATCCGGGTCCCTTCATCGACAGAATAATTTACATTGATAACTGCCGTATCGTTTTTGAGGTGCACGGTCACATCCTGGACAGTGATGTAGCCATACCGCTCATCATCAGCTGCAATCGCAGGTGTCGCAATACCCAGCAGGATAATGATAAATATTGCGATGGCCTGTGCTCTCATGCCTTATTGCATCTATCGTGATCCCTTTAAATCTTTTTTGTTTTTCCGGAAGTTGGTAAAAAGGACTTTACCAGGGTTTTTTTAAAAACTGGACGTATAATAACCTAGTTTATTTTGGTGTTGGCAAGCACGATTTCAATGCTTGACACATTGGTCTTTCCGGATTCAGTATCGATAACCTCTGTCGATATCTGGATCTCTTTTCTCACCACACCATCCAGAAACCGGTTCATGGCGATCTCTGCAGTATCAACAGCCCGTGAAATCGCTTTTCCCCGCGCCTTAATTGCGACCTGATCTGCCCCATTATTAAACTGTGTCACCACTGCTAGTACGTAGTTCATGACTGGCTTGTTTCCAACGAACACTGTATTCTCTTTCAGCTCCATAGGTTCACCTTGTACGAATTGGATTACAGATACTTTTTCCTGGTGATTAATTCCGCATTCAGAACACTTGCGCCGGCGGCACCGCGAATCGTGTTATGCCCCATCGCCACAAACCGTATTCCCTCGCGCACCCTTCCGACTGAAACCGTCATGCCCCTGCCCCGCATACGGTCGAGACGGGGTTGTGGCCGGTCATTTTCCTCCATCAGGAGCACGGATTTCTCAGGCTGCGTTGGAAGGCCCTTTATCAGGGGTTTGTAGTTCCGGTACGCCTTTTTGAGATCTTCCACCGGCTTTTTAATATCTAACCAGACAGCCATCGTATGCCCGTCGATAACGGGGACCCGGTGACAGCTGGCACTGACAAAGAACGGTGCATTTACCACCTTTTTGCCGTGTAACGTACCCATGATCTTCAGGGACTCGGTTTCCATCTTCTCCTCTTCCTTGCCGATATACGGGATCACATTGTCATAGATGGCCATCGCAGCAACACCGGCAAATCCCGCCCCGGATATTGCCTGCATTGTTGCCACTCTCACATCAGTGAACGCAAACGAACGCAGCGGTGCGAGCGCCATAACCATCACAATAGTTGAACAGTTCGGATTTGTGACAATAAATCCGTCACGCCCCTTGTCACGCTGGACATCGATCAATCCAAGGTGATCGGGATTTACTTCGGGAACAACAAGAGGGATGTCCTGTTCCATACGGTGGGAACTCGCGTTGCTGCAGACCGCAATGCCGGCATCTGCAAATTCCAGTTCCACATCCGTTGCAATCTCAGCAGGCAGTGCAGAGAAGACCAGATCGACATCCTTCAAACTTTTTGGCGATGTGGGACGAACCTTCAATCCAGCAATTTTCTGCGGGAACGGGGTGTCGAGACGCCAGTTCACCACCTCCCCGTACGGTTTTCCCGCACTGCGATCGGAAGCGGTGAGCGTTGTTAAGCTGAACCATGGGTGGTCCGCCAGAAGCTCGACAAAACGCTGGCCAACCGCACCCGTAGCACCGAGCACTCCTACATTGATCATAGATAAAAAGAAGTGATATACGTAAAAGTAATTAAATGGTTTGATTTTTATCCCAGAATTTATTCCATATGGATGGCTTCCGAGGGACAGACATCAACACAGGTCTGGCAATCGACACACATGTCCTTATCGACTTTTGCCTTTTCTTTTTCGATAGAAATTGCTGATGCCGGACATTCGTTCACACAGGTTTCACAACCGGTACATTTCTCTTTATCAACAACAGCTACCAAAATTGTTCACTCTACCATAATGGCTTCGGACGGGCAGACGTCAACACAGGTCTGGCAATCGACACACATGTCCTTATCGACTTTTGCCTTTTCTTTTTCGATAGAAATTGCTGATGCCGGACATTCATTCACGCATGTTTCACAACCGGTACATTTTTCCTTGTCAACGA
>CAZVFG010000010.1:11439-17733 GCA_964626125.1 uncultured Methanoregula sp. | reverse complement strand
GCCGGACATTCATTCACGCATGTTTCACAACCGGTACATTTTTCCTTGTCAACGACTGCCACCACAATGGTTGCTCCAGCGTATATGTTTCACAAAATACAAAAAAAGGGTTTCGATATGTGCATGACGGTTATATCTTTTTGAGGTTGAGGACGTCGTTCATGCCGTAAATGCCGGGTTTTTTGCCGACCACCCAGCGCGTGGCACGAAGTGCACCGCTTGCAAAGACCGCCCGGTCGTAGGCACGGTGGGAGAGCGTGATCGTTTCGTAGTTCTTCGAGAAAAGCACTGCGTGGTCGCCAACGATATCGCCACCCCGGATCACGTGGACGCCGATCTCGTTTTTGCGCTCGGTCAAACCTTCCCTGCCATACATCTTCTCGCGGGTACCCGTTTCTTCGTCAAGGATCTGGAGGATTGTCTTTGCGGTGCCGCTTGGCGCATCCTTTTTGTTCCGGTGATGCCCCTCAATCACCTCGATGTCGTAGTCTTTGAGCAGCTTTGCCGCGTCACGCAGTACCTGCCAGAAGATATTGACACCGACAGAAAAATTGCTGGATATGACCGCGGGCGAATGACCGGCAACCGCATCAGCCATGATCGTACGCTGTTCCGGTGTGAAGCCGGTGGTGCCGACAATAAGGGCAACGTTATGGCGTGCTGCCGTCTTGACATTCTCAACCGCCGCACTCGCAACGGTGAAATCAATCAGGACATCCGGTTTTTTCTTTTCCAAAAGCTGGTTGATATCCTTTGAGGCGACCAGTTCCGCACCAAAAAAAGTGCCGGGTCTGAGGTCCACCCCGCCGACGATTTTCAGGTCCGCAGATTCAGAGACCATCCTCCCGACCGTTTGTCCCATGCGGCCGGAGGCGCCGCATATGACGACGTTTACCATTCCCTACCGCCTTCCTTTTCCGGTGGACTGTTTCCTGGAAACGGGAGCCTTTGCAGGAGCAGTTTTTTTCGCCGTGGATCGTACTGCTTTGATACCGCACGCCGCAAGTACTGCTTGGAGTTGTGCGGTCTTCTTCTCATCAAGGTCATCGAGTGGCAGACGCACCGGGCCACCGGCCATTCCAATCAGCTCAACCGCCTTTTTTACCGGGATCGGGTTGGTGTCGATGAACATCGCCCGTAACATGGGGGAGAGTGCATAGTGAAGGGCAAGCGCCTTTTTGAGGTCTCCTTTTTTCATTGCCTCACACATATCCACCATGCGCCTTGGATCGACATTGGCGGCGACGGAGATCACACCTGTCCCGCCAAGTGCCATGATCGGAAATGTCATGTTGTCATCACCGGAGATGACCGCAAAGTCTTCATCCCGCGTATCCTCAATAATCCGTGAGATCTGGCTGATATTCCCGCTTGCTTCCTTAATGGCAACGATATTTGGATGTCTGGCCAGCTCTGCAACGAGGTCAGGCTCAAGGTTCTGCCCGGTCCTGCCCGGGACATTGTACATGATTACGGGAATATCGAGATCAGCAAGTTTCGTGTAATGCTTGATAAGTCCCGAACGGTTGGGCTTGTTGTAGTACGGACTGATGACAAGTACGCCGTCCGCACCGGTGTCCTTTGCCGCCTTCGTCAGTCTGACTGCTTCAGCAGTGTTGTTGGAACCGGTGCCGGCAACCACAGGCACCTTGCCATTGACCTTGTCAACCGTAATCTCGATTACCTTTTCATGTTCCTCAAAGGTAAGCGTCGCTGATTCACCGGTCGACCCGCAGGGCACAACCCCATGAATGCCCTGAGAAAGGAGAAACTCAAGATTGTCCGCAAGACCCCGGGTGTCAAGGTCCATGGCAGAGTTTCTTTTAAAAGGGGTAATGATTGCTGGAAGGACACCTGCAAACATAAAGCGTTTATTGGTGCCTTTTAGTATTTATTTTTCTTGTGATAAAACCGGCAACCCGGTTCCTGACGCGTTTGCTGTCTATCACTGCAGTTGTCGCGAGTGCCTGTTTGTTGTCTTCATAATTGCTGGAAAATCTTTCCCGGTTTTTTGCCAGCAGTTCAAGACCGAGAGACTTGATATACGACGGCTTGATTCCCATAATCGTTCCTCCGAGTTCCTTTATTGTATGCGATGTGACAAGATAATAATTGTGCTGGCTACTTTTACCGCATCTTCACCGATAAGGTAGATCAGGCCTTCTGATTTTTGAGCCCCTTTATCATAGATAACATCCGGGACGCCATCAGTGCAGCAGGAAGCAATGCCCCAGTCCATCGTGCTGATGCCCGGCGGTATTTTTGTGTGGTCAATACCGCAGCACAGGATGGATATATCCTCAAGCCGTTCGAGCGCCCTCTGGCTGTACCTGATTACCGCTGCGCTGCGCATCTCCGGATCGAACTTCATGACGGTAAGCACTATGCGTGAAATATCCGCGCCGGTATCATATGCACACGGTCCGGATGGATGGAATTTCCCGTCAAGCACAACGATCCCCCCCTTCACTGATGCCACATCGCGACCGTCGCGGGCATGTCGTAATGCAAACGCGATCGTGCCCCCGGATGCCGGTATGAACCGTATATCCATCGCGCCTGCCAGTAATCCAACGGCCGTACTGAGCCTGAGAAGTACCTCATGCCGCTCCCGCCCGGCGCTGGTCATCGCAAAAAGGGATGGCACACCGGCAAAGATAAGGATATTCTTTTACCCAAGGCCGAGTTCCTCTTTAATGTCAAGCATACCTGCAATGGCCAGCCCGTAAAAGTCAGGAATATCCATGATGCGCGTGATGAGGGCGATCCGATCGCGGTTACAACCTGCAGCAAATCCCTTATCTTTGGCCTTTTTCAAGACCGTCTTTGGCGTGACATCAGAAAGTTTTTTTGCCTTTTACCAGCGCACAGGCAATGATGAGCCCTGATGCGCTGTCTGCAGCCTGCAGTGCGATTTCGACGGGACGGATGTATGCGTTGTTGTGCAGATCATCGTTGTGCTGCCGCACGACCGCAGCCGTACCCGGATCGATATCATGTTCCAGCAGGATCCGTTCTGCCTCAATCCCGTGGCGCTGCATATCGCCCTGCACCAGCTCATAATCAATGTCATGAAGGATGCCGATCTCTTCCCATGCAAGGGACTGTTCATTGAGAGGGGGGGCGATTGACTTCATAATTGCTCCCGTGGCAAGACAGTGTTTT
The DNA here is from genome assembly GCA_964626125.1 of uncultured Methanoregula sp. GTDB lineage: Archaea > Halobacteriota > Methanomicrobia > Methanomicrobiales > Methanospirillaceae > MVRE01. The sequence goes on along the minus strand of CAZVFG010000010.1, from coordinate 14,568 downwards.
ACCAGGTGGGCATCCTTGACATACTCCGTGAGCAGCTCGATCGTGTCTTCCCGTCCCATATTCCAAGGTGGAGTGTAGAGGCTCATAGGTATTTGCAGGACCGGTGATGTGGATATTGATTTAATGGTTCAGGAGCAACAGGTATACAATGGACGCACGACTCCTTGATGTAATCATCAGCGTGACCTGTTTTTGTATCCTGATCGTTCTGCTGGGCCTGCTCCCCCGTTTCATGGAAGCCGGCGTTGCATACGTCAGTGCAATTCTGATATTTATCCTCACACTTTCCGGTGCAGGCTACCTTGTCAACAAAAAGATCGCATGATTTCTAAGATTCCTTTTCCTTTTTTACCGGTTGGACCGTTTTCTTTTTGTATTGGTAATAACTGAGGGGGTGGTTGATCTTCTCACAAATTGTATCCGGATGGGTGCACAACCCGGTCGTGCGCATTGCCGCACATGCGGGAGCACTGTACTCCGTTCCGCCGCCCCCGGTAATATGGCCGACCTGATACATGGTTTTTTCCGCATCAAAGTCAGGTGCCCGGGCAAACAATTCCGCAATCGATAATTTTTCCATTCCAATATTGTGGAGGAATGACGTAAGGGAAAAACGCCCTGGATGATTAAGGTTGGCGCCTGATGTGATTGCACCAATAAGCGCTTGTATGCACGGGGGAAATGCGCCCTCTTCGATTGCCCCGAAATTCCTGAGCATCTTTTCCTGGTATTCTTTTTTAATCTGTTCCGCAGACGGTGCGAGTTGTTCGCAGAGGGATTTTGGGATATTACGATAGGGCAGCTCCCGGCGAAGAATGACACGGATTCGCTCGCGAAGCAGTTCATATCGTTCCTCCTGTCTGATCTCGACAAAGCCATGCTGCACAACGCGGTTGACAAGTTTAAACCGTGCTTCATGGAGTGGTGCGATGATCTCCACATAATCGGGGAGGGACATTTTTCCTTTTGTTATATCGATTCCAAATTCGGAAGCGAGATATTTTGATACCGGGCTGAATTCATCAGCATCAAGCATGACGTTCTCATTCCAGCCTTTTTCACCCTCTTCGCTCCCGGTCTCCGACACGAGGAACTGGTATGCACGCTCGGCCTCATACCGTGTCAGGCGGTCGATGAGCTGCGCATCCCCGATACAGGACACAATAATCCGGCATAAAACATAACCTGCGATCTCATCCTCGTCACGGTTCTGGAAATGAGCGATGATCGTTTTTTTTGATGATAATGCCTGATTGATTCGCTTTACTGCAAGATTTGTTATTAATTTTCCCCGATCCTCTTTCAACAAAACTTCAAGCGGGGGGAAATTTTTTATCCTGTCGTTGGCTTTTTTTAAAAAAGGAAAATGAGAAAGTTCCCTGCCTGATGGTTCATATTCCATCAGTCAGCCTCAATCCGCGGCGCAAGGAGGTACTCGACATGCCCGTTCCCGTTGGCAATGTCAAACGAGAAGCGGACCGGGTGATCGAGCCCTAAAAAGATCTCCACTTCAGCCGCCCTGCTCATGACTTTTCCCATGTCCTTTAAATAATCGAGGGAGAAGAGGGAGCGGGCTTCGTTCGGGGTGAGGGATTTCAATTCATCCTTTCCGAATTCCCGGCGGATGTTATCGGTATCACCGTCGGCGATCATATAAAATGTCTCGTCCTTGGGGTTGATTCCTATTGCAATCTTGTCAGAAATAACCGCAGCTGCCTTGATTGCGTTGTTCAGGTCATCCCCGGCAATCGTCAGTTTTCCCGGCAGGTTGATGGTCGGGGGATTTGGGTCTTTTCTGATGGTGTTGGTGTCGAGCAGCGTGATGGAATATTGGTAGCCATGGACGCTGAGTTGCATCTTCTGGGCATTCTCGGGAAGTTCAAGGCTGATGAGGTCTCCTTTCCCCATCATATTGAAGATGTTCTTCATCTTGGAGATATCCACGCCGATCTGGCTTTTGGTTGCCTTGTAGGAATCAAATGCCTCTTTTTTCAGCTCGAGCGAGATCATCGCCACGTTCGCGGTATCAACAGCACGCGTGGAAATGCCATTATCAGCGGTATGCAGCCGGCACTCCGGCACAAGCGCCGAAATGGCATCAATGGCTTCCCTGAATATATCTGCATCAATGGTTGCTTTTAACATCGCTTACCCCTTGACAAACTGTCTTATACAGTATATCTTCATACTTTAATTATAGCGTTTTGGATTTGAATCCTCTTATTTTACGAGGTTATACCGATGGGATCACACTGGGGACATGACAAGGTCTACCAAAAAGCGAAGAGTGAGGGCTACCGATCCCGTGCAGCCTACAAGCTCCTGGAGATCCAGAGGCGCTTTGCTGTGATTCGGCGATCAGACAATGTTGTTGATCTTGGTGCAGCACCCGGGAGCTGGCTGCAGGTTGCACGGGCTCTCACCGATGGCCGGGTAGTCGGCATTGATCTTTCACCCATCCCGCCCATTGTTGGTGTTGAGACCATTGAAGGAGATCTTGCAGATACCGCGATACAGGCGCAGGTTAAGACCAAACTCGGTGTCGTGAATGTGATTGTCTGTGACGCCGCACCCAGGCTTTCGGGACATAAATCCTATGATCAGGCACGGGCAATGGCCCTTGGGGAAGAAGCACTCCGGTTCGCATGCAATACCTTAAAACCCGGCGGGAACTTTGTGGTAAAATCATTTCAGGGGGCCGATTTTTCCACCCTTTATTCCGACACAAAACGGCATTTTCATTCCGTGAAGACCTGCATAACGCAGGCCACCCGGAAAGGCAGCACGGAACTCTATATTATCGGGAAAAACTTCATCAGCTGAACGATAAAAAAAATTGGAATTCTTCCTGATAATGTACCATCAGTGGTTTGAAATTCGCATCGGAATGGCAATGGGGTGATAATCATCCGGGTAGTTGAAACAAGACTGCAGACAAATCAGGAAGAATAATGGAGTAAAAAACTGGAAAAAATCAAAAATCAGGTGTTGTTATTTTTTTCTTTTCATTGCAACAATAATGACCAGGAGCGCGAGCGTTCCACAAATCAGGAAGGGTTCGGGACCGGGCGTGTAGGTCGGTTTTTTGGTCGGGGCAACAGAGGTCACGGGAGTATTCTGAGTCTGGAC
>CAZVFG010000010.1:2060-11339 GCA_964626125.1 uncultured Methanoregula sp. | reverse complement strand
AAGCGAGTAATAAAAATACGTTAACAACCCAATTGATTACATAGCTGGAAAAATTAGCTGGAAAAATTTTTTATTGGATGATCCTGTGGTCCTGAGAGATTCGTATAACCGGCCGGTCAGCAACCTGCGCATCAGTCTTACGTCAAAGTGTAATCTCTCCTGCATTTACTGCCATGCCGAGGGAGAGAAGTCGCCAGGAGCGCAGTTGAGCGCACAGGAGATTGGCGAGATCCTCCGCGTTGCCGCCGGGTTCGATATCAGGAGTGTCAAGTTCACCGGTGGCGAACCGACACTGCGATCTGATCTTGTGGAAATCATCCGCTCGATCCCCCCCGGGATGGAGTCATCCATGACCACAAACGGCACCCTGCTTGCCGATGTTGCTGCCGATCTCAAACGCGCCGGGCTTGCACGGGTAAATGTAAGCCTTGACAGCATGAACCATGAAACCTATAAAAAGATCACCGGTACCGATCGGCTCTCTGATGTTCTTGGTGGCATCTCATCGGCCCTGGATACCGGCCTCACACCGATCAAGCTGAACATGGTGGTGCTCAAAGGGATCAATGACCATGAAGTGGACGACTTTCTTGCCTATGTCCGGGGCAACCGCAACCTGATCCTCCAGCTGATTGAGCTGATGCAGTTTAATGACTGCAATTATCATGGTGATCTCAACGGCCTGGAAGGTGCTCTTGCACAACGGGCAACCCAGGTGCTCACCCGCAGGATGCACCACCGGAAGAAATTCTGTCTTGACGGGGCTGAAGTCGAAGTCGTCCGTCCGCTCCATAACACGGAATTCTGTGCATTCTGCAACCGGTTGCGCGTCACCTCAGACGGAAATCTCAAGCCATGCCTGCTACGAAACGATAACCATGTCGATATCAGGGGAAAACAAGGGAGGGAACTCGAAGATCTCTTCGTTCAGGCGGTCAGGAGGCGGGAACCCTATTATCGTTAGGTTTCCTGTCTGCAAACACGATCAATCTGTAATTACGGCAATGTTTTTACAATGCTCTGCCCTATTAAGAGGCATGGATGCTGACAACGGATACCAGGCCGTGCTTTCTTACCTCTACGAAAAATCACTCATCCTCCACGACACAGGATTGTTCCATAAGGTACTCTACTTTTATTTTATTGACGCCCTCGCCCATATCGATTATACCTGCAGTCTCGCCTCATTCAATTACCAGTCCCCAAAAAACATCATGGGCGCGGAGTACCTGCGGTGGCGCATCGATGAGGAAAAAAAAGGCAACCGGGCAAAGTTCCCGTCATTTGTCAACTGGCTCAAATGTGAGCACCCGGAAAAATTTGCACGGCTACCTTCGCTCTGGCAGATGATCTATGATACTGAGGACCCGGCAGGCTATCGCAGCTTCCGGATCGTCCTTGACCCGGATAGCAGGAATGAAATCCCCATCAATATGTTTTTTATCATGATCGACGAATTTTTCGACCCGGACTTTTTAAAGAGCCTGTACTCTGATGCTTCGCTTGCCACATTGTTTGATTCGTATATCAACCGCGCATCATCGTAGGAGAGAATCTTTTTTATGAATGTAGCCCGGCTTTGTTCAGACCTTGTCAGGATCAACAGCGAAAACCCGCCGGGGACTACAAAAGATATTGCCGAGTTCATACGGTCCCTTCTCGAAAGCTGGAGCATTCCGTCGTCCGTGACTGAAAACGAAGCCGGAAAGTGCAACGTTATTACAGAACCGACCTCTCTTAACCTGCTGTTCTGCGGCCATGTGGATGTCGTGCCCGCGCTGAATACAGGGTGGAGCCGTGACCCGTTCTCCGGCGCTGTGGAGGGGGGTTCTGTCTGGGGCAGAGGGGCGACCGATATGAAAGGAGGGTGCGCCGCACTCCTCGACGCCTGCCATAAAACCGTCGAATCCGGTTGCGATCTTCCGGTGCAGCTTGCCTTTGTCTGTGATGAGGAGACCGGCGGCACCTCCGGAGTACAATACCTCATCGCACGGCACATGATCTCCCCGTGCGACTGCCTCATCGCAGAGCCTACCCCGGTCCGCAACCCCAACATTGGGCAGAAGGGGCTCGTCAGGCTCGACCTGCAGTTTTCCGGCACGCCCGCCCACGGGTCACTCTACCCCGCCGTTGGTGTCAGTGCGATCATGGAAGCGTGTGCCCTGCTTGAATACGTAAAGGGATTGAACGGACAGTTTTACCCTATGAGTGAGGATATGGAAGAGATCATTGCACGCTCTTCCCGCGTGCTTGGAGAGGAATTCAGACTTGACCGGGCGACCGATGTGCTGACCAGGATCATGTTCAATCCGGGCACCATACAAGGGGGTGAAAAATCCAATATCGTAGCACAGCACTGTGACCTCGAACTGGAGATCCGGGTCCCCTGGGGCTGTTCGATTCAGGATCTGCTCGAAGATATCAGGCTCCACGCACCGCATGGGACGATCACGTCCCAAACGACCCATGAACCATCGATCACCAGCCCCTCCTGCCGGCTTGCCTGCGTTATATGCGATGCGGTGAGACTAGTCTATGGCGGTGATGTGTTTCCCATCATCCAGTGGGCGGCAAGCGATGCGCGGCACCTTCGGGCAGCCGGTTTCAAGGTTGTTGAGTACGGGCCCGGTGAGATGCAGTACCTGCATGCGGTTGACGAGCATGTAACCATTGAGTCACTGGAAAAATCTTCAGTAGTGTATCAACAGGTAATGCAACACTATGCCAGGGGATAATGGCCTTATTGCCATTCCTGGCGGAGGTATTTGGTCCTGAAAATTTTATAGAGCAACCAGAGGTAATTTTTCGCCTCCTTTCTGATATTGATCTTTGAACTCCCGTGTTTGCGTTTCAGCAGGGGGACCGGCACCTCAACGACCGTCCTGCCGGTGATGAGCAGTTTTGATATGATCTCCGCATTGATCTCAAAATTCTTGCTCGTTATCGTAATCTCATCAAAAATTTTTTTCTTGTAGAGACGGAAGATCGGGCTCACACAGGAAATATTGCCACGGAGTAAAAGACGGTACAAAAAATTTACCGACCTGCTTAAAAAAAGGCGGAAGGGCGTGACCTCTTCCATGAGCCCCGGTTCAAGGTACGGGGACCCCGAAATGCAATCCGCACCGGTTTTCCGGTACGCAGCGATCAGTTTTTTCACATCTGCGGGCCGGAAGGTAAGGTCAGAATCCATGGTGATGATAAGGTCGCCGCGTGCATGGGCGATACCCGTTTTTATGGCAGTGCCCATACCGGAATTGACCTCATGGCAAAGAAAAATTACATCCTTCCTTCCTATGGCAACCGATTTCAGTTGTGCCAGCGTATCGTCGCGGCTCCCGTCGTCTACCATCACATATTCAAATTTTTCACCACACTGGTCTGCGATTTTGTCAATAATGGGAAAAAGATCCGATGGATACTGGATAACATTATCCCGTTCATTAAAAAGAGGAATAATGATAGATATCATAAGAACCCTCTCATGGTATTGGTGATATGAGGTTAAAATTCCTGATCATGATCAAAAATCCTATCATGGTCTGATGTTCCAATATTGTGTAGCAGAACAGTTTCATGGAAGGATTATCAAAAATATAGAGTGAGAAAATCCTAAAAAATTCAGACAGATCTGAAGGGATTAAATCCGCAATGTCAGAAGAAATCTGGGAAAGGATCTGGAATAAGTCTCTGGTTACCAGCGATTACAGTCTCAAATATCTTGATTTCATGGAGACGATCGAAAAAAAACTGCCTGAATGTGCAACAGTTCTGGAAGCCGGTTGCGGGACAGGGCAGACATTGCCCCTTTTCTGTGCCCGGCACACCACCATCGGGTTCGACATTTCACCTTATGCGCTGGCAATAGCAAAGAAAAATTGCGATACCAGTATTCAGGGGGACATTTTTCATATTCCCCTGAAAGACGGGTCCTGTGATCTTGTCTATAATTCAGGTGTCATTGAACATTTTGTGGAACCGCATAACAGGGACGCCGTTTCTGAGATGGTACGGGTGACAAAAAAGGGGGGTTTTGTCATCATTATTGTGCCGAATTCCTTATGCCCATGGTACCGTCTTGGAAAATTTGTGGCGGTTATGCTGAAAAATTTTGAATTCGGGTATGAGGAAGATTATTCATTGGATCGCCTGAAAAAGACGGTGGAATCCTGCAATGTATCAATCGTGGACGTATTCGGTCTGCAGGCGCTGCTCCCTCTTGCGACAAATTCAAAAGAACTGTTTCCCGCCAGAATCAGGCAGCGTCTGGGAGCAATTGAAGACTATTTCCCCAAAAAAGAATATTATGCCTATGCCGTTGGCATTGTTGCAAAAAAAGCATGATGCAGATTCCGGAAGGAATAGCAAACGATAACGATCCGTTTGTATCGAAATACTCTGTTGGTTACGGAAGGTCCCCTTCCATTGATATCGGGTTTTGTATCCAGAACAGTGCGCCTATGAGTGCAATCAGCCAGTAACTCATAAAGAGATATAATAACGAAAATGCGACCGAGGTTTCCGGTGAGACACCCTGTAATCCAAAGAGGAAGATCAGTGCAGCATCGCGGGTCCCGATACCTGAGATGCTGATTGGCAGGAGGTCAAGCAGGCTGATGATGGGGATGACAATGACAAAAAATGTCAAATCAAGGTGGATGCCGATTGACAGGGCAAGGAGATAGGCATAGACAAACGGGAGGATCGATGAAAAAATACCGACAATCATAACGAGCAAAAATATTTTTTTGTCATGAAAAAAAACTGAGAGCCCTGAAAAGAAATCGTGGTAGTATTCAGCGATTGTTTTCTTATGATTCTGGGGGATGAAGATGTTGAAAAATGGCCGTAGCAGCCGTGATAAAAGGTTCTTGTTGGTTACTAGATAAATACCTGATGCAACCGCGGCCGCAAGTACCACCAGTAACGACATCGACAGGATCTCTATGTGAAAGAGGAGGGAGAATACCAGAACCCCGATAAACGCAAAGGAAAAGAGCATGACAATATCAATAAGGCGGTCCGTGACCACCGAAGAAAGTGCCTTACCGAGCGTGCATTCTTCATCCCTGATATAGAATGCCCTGATGAAATCTCCCAGTTTTGCCGGGGTCAGGACAGAGAATGAAAATCCGATTAAGAATGCTTTGATGCTTGCAGCAAGAGATATCTCCTTTTTAAGGGTACTGACGATTAATTTCCATTTGTAGGATTTTACGATGACCGCGATCATGTTGACAAGCAGGGCACAACAAAGGATGAAAGGGTTGATGCTCAAAAAAATTGAGAGAAGAGAAGGCAGGTCAATCCTGGTTAAAATAATAATAAAAAGCAAAATCCCGATGATGCTCAACAATTTTACGTTAATCTTCATGGGTTGCTTAATTTTTAAATATAAATCTAATTATGCTTTTTCCATCCGGCAGGTTCCTGGAGTATTACATTTCACCAAAAAATTGGCGGGTGCACAATGTACAGCCTGAAATTTACCCAACCTGTTTCAATACATAAATACCGGGAACGCTGGCGGTGGTCGGTCCGGCATGCCCGTTAAGGTACTGGACAGAATAGCCGGTGGGATCTGCTGCGGTGATATCCCAGGTGACGACAAAATATACCGTTCCGGTCCTGTTGTCAAGAGTGTGGAACCCCGACTCATTCAATGGAAAATTCGTATAAAACGTTTCATCGGTTCCGTTATGGTAATAATAACTCAGCGGTTGCACGATATACCACGGCAGGGGAGCGATAATGTCCCCCGGTCGCGTGATCTGGTTCAGGTTGCCTGAAAGCGTACGCCAGTCTTCCGGTAATGGTCCGGTATAATATGCTGAAAGGGGGAATGCAGAGACCAGAACAATCAGGGTGACCATTGCGATAATCCCATGGTTCTTGTGGATTTTTTGTCCAATCCAGGAAAGAGGGATGGCAACAAGACATAAAAATATAACAATAAGGTACAGGTGGTACCTGACATTGAAGGGGATGACCTGCGAGAGGTACATGCTGATCAGCATCGGTACGAACATGATGACGATAAGCGCGATCATACGTTCCCTGTTCTGGTGCCAGATCATACCCAGTGCAACGATCATAAGCACGATAAAAATGATCGCGATCAGTTCAGAATAATACGAAAACATCAGGAATGTCTGCGTCGGAATGTTCCCCATTGAGATTCCCCAGTTGAAGGTGCGCGAGACAAAATACCCGCTCTGGTTGAAAAATGAACCAAGTAAGGGAAGGACGAGAACTCCGGCAACAATCGCACCGGTGAGGAAATTACGGAAATCCTGCGGTAGCCTGAACCGGGAAACCCCGTTCTGTCCGCTTTGCCGGACAATTCCAAAGTCCTTCCAGCGGAGGACTCCATAACTGAGGAAAAGGGCAAGGATGGCAAACGATGTGTAAAAGTGCGTGTAAAATGCCAGGGCACACGCACCGCCAAAACATATCCAGTCAATAAGCGACCGCGTGCGTATCGCCCTGAAGAAGAGAAACATCGCAAGGGAGACAAACAGGACCGCCATCCCGTACATCCGTGCTTCCTGTGAGTAGAGGATGTGATAGGGAGATACCGCGATAAGTGCAGCGGCGATCAGCCCCGTCTCTTCATTTGCCAGTTCCTTTGCCAGCAGGAAAACGACGATGATGGTAAGAGCACCGGCAATGGCAGAAGGAAACCGCAACCAGAATTCAGTCGCGCCCGCCAGTTTCACGATCCATATCACGATGAAATGGAGGGGTGCATGATGATCATTGAATGCGGCTGCCCATACGTCTATGAGGGTTGGCTGGTTGGTTAAAAAGTAGGTCGAAGCTTCATCAAGCCAGAGGGGCTTTCTGGCAAGTTCAAAAATCCTTAAAAACAAGCCAAGCGTGAAAAGTGCGGATAAAACAAAGAAATTTTTTTTGGTCAGGCTAAATGGAGAGCTTCCCGACGTTTTTGCCGTTTCCTGTGACTCAATCTGGATATTTTTCCGGTGCCTTGTTCCCTTGCCCATGTGACACGCTTATTGTTAGCTATTTGTGAAATATCCATGATATGTATTCCGATAGGGCATGCAAGTGCCAGAATTAAGGGATATAATAATAAATATTAACATCAGCTATACTCTTTAATGATAAAAGTAATCAATGGCATTTTTCCCATCGTCATCATTTTATTTGTCATTGTCAGTGCTTGTGTTGCTCCGCCAGCACCAAGTCCTGGCTCCTCCTCCGGAAATGCTTCTCAGCCCGGTGCAACACAGTCGTCTGTGACAACAGTTCCGACGTTCATGTATGTTACGATTGAAACCCCCTATATACCACCTAAAACGACACGCCCCACTACGGTAATAACAACAGTACCCACCACAATCCCCCTCCCGGAGGTGTGGGTTGAAATTTACCGGAATAAACAATATTTTTCTTACAATAAAACAGCATTCTCATTTGACCTGAAAAATCCGCCGATGATCATCCATTATTGGCTGCAACCGGTAAATGTAACAGGGACAAAAACGATAATAAAGCATTCTGGAACGGACATTGAGACAACGGAACAAGTATCGTATGATTATTACAGTCCCTATGCGTGGTTTGAAGTAACAGTCCGTAATAAAGATACCGGGCGGATTCTCGTTCAGAATGGCTTTGGAAACAGCTATGGAAAGCAGTATTCGCAGGATGTGAATCAGACGATCAAAGTTAATAATCAGGGGGATTTACATATTGAGCTTCAGGGCAACCTGATAACAGCAACGACGGATATAAAGGTGGAAAAAGGTGAAAATATCGCCTGACAAACGATGCATCCGGGGATTTATCGCACTTTTTTTAACCCTTTCAGCACATATATTCAAAAGAGGAGTCCGAAAAACTCCAGATCATCGCAAATATCCTTTCACTGATCATTGAAAAAGGGGAACAACATTGAAATCACCTATTCCCCCGATGGAATCCGGGGTTCCCGGGTCCCTGTTCATGATCCGTTTGTTGGTCGTGAACCGGAAAGTCATATTTCTATAAGAAGACAAGAAATTGGAAACAAAATTTTTCCTCTGAACGCAGGAGGTTCATCGATACGTTCTTTACCAATCGGCACAGTGTTATTATGGAATTTATGCACTTCCGAACCGATTGAGGACGTGCAGATGCCGGGCCCTGATACAGGGGCTTGCACCCTGCATGTACCTCCAGACGGGCGGGCAGGAAGCCATAAGTTACATCTTTGTCCCGGTGGGGTAGTGGACATCCTAGAAGCCTGCGGAGCTTTTGACCCGGGTTCAAGTCCCGGCCGGGGCGTCCCCTTTTTGTGCATTTTTGTTAAAAATCTCCTGCATTGGGAACCAGGTGCAGCGGGTGCCGGAATCTTTCGGTTAATTCCTGCCCGAATCCGGTGACAAGGGAACTACCCGGGCACCATACCGGAGAAAAGAAAATTACCTATAGCCGGAACTGCAAAGGTTGTACCTGATCAGATGAAAAAGAAGGTCCTTTCAGCCATCGCCCTGTTCATCTGGCTTGTGATCATTTCCGTCTTTTCCCTCCTTGCCTACCGCATCGACCTTGAAATTTTTTTTGTCCTCTGGCTGATCGGGATCCTTGTCATCGTTGAACTCATGGATACCCGGTTTTCCCTTCCCCGGTATCTCCGGTACATCAAGTACCTCGTTGCCGCGGGAATTGTGCTGTTCGGGGGGATCGTGGCCCAGAAAGTGCTGGAGATCCTCGCAAAATGAGAGCGGATGCGAAGTATGCCCTCATCGCGGCACTGGTCCTTGGTGTCCTGCTGGCGCTGGGACTCTTTCTCGCAAGCCCGCTCCTCTACACTCTCGAAAAGGATACCTTTCCCTCCCGGTTCCATGACAATACCGGTGTACTGAAGATACAGTCCCTCAACAGCACCACAGATGTGCTGCCCCTGATGCAGGACTTGCTCGATTCTACCGGGCCGATCGTGCTCAGTATCCGGATTAACGACCTTGAACAGGCACGCCGCGACCTTGAGCTCTTCGCAAAGAACCGGGGTTCACTGAACAACCTGATCGTAAAACTCGATATGAGCGGGAGTGAGATCCAGGAATTTTCAAAGAGCAAAGACCTGCAGCAACAGCTCCTGACGGATCTTCTGAATTCATCCATTTCCCTTGACGCGCTTGAGAACCTTGAGATCCGGTACCGGGACCAGAACGACCCCAACATGCTGATTTCCGTGCAATACCAGGGCGACGCACTCCGGAAAAAAGTGCAGGATCTCTACAACCAGTACCGGGTTGAAACGGGAAAGGTCAC
>CAZVFG010000010.1:0-1960 GCA_964626125.1 uncultured Methanoregula sp. | reverse complement strand
GGAAACGTCAACCGATGCACAGGGGCAGTTCAGGACCACACTCCGGCTCCCGGACGGGAGACATTCGATTGTCGCTCGGTTCTCCGGCGAAGGTTTCCCGATAACTGCTTCTGAGAGCCTGCCCCAGGTGGTGGATGTCTCAATCCTGCGGATCATTACTTTTGACAATATATGGGGGATCCTGCTGACTGTTGCGGGAATACTCCTGCTCTTTGCCGGGATCGCATGGTACTATCTCCGGCGGATACCGGGCAGGAGAACCTTCGATATCTTGATAAGGCCGGAAGAACCCGTCCTGCCCGGAATACCGGCCACCGGCCTTTTGTCTCCGGAAATTGAACCGGTCGCCGGAGAACCACGGGCACCTTCCGGTGACACTTCGCCACTGCGTGACGAGACTGTCTTTTTACGGTATGCCCGCCTCATGATGGCAGAAGGGCTGAGTGCCGCGGCATGGGTCGTGTACCGCCAGTTTGCCGGGCGCATTGCTCACGACCTTCACATCCAGCGGCACACGACCCTGACACCTCGTGAGTTGGCCCGTTCCTGCCTTCAAAAACCATTCTGTAAGGCATTCTCTTCGTTTGTGGCCACATATGAACGGATACGGTATGGCGGCCAGCATTCTGTTGCCGTTCAGGAAGATTTCGAGGCCCGGATGCAGTCGACACAATCGGTGCTGGAGGACGGATCGCGATGAGGGCGTCATTCTGGATTGCCACACTCGTCCTTCTGGCTTCTGCGCTTCTCCTGACTTCCCACCTCACCTCCAATAACCTTGAATTTTCCCGGTACAATACCGGCTGGAACGGCACATCGGTATTTTTTTCCGGGTTCGACCGCCACAGGGTTACTGAAATCAATGACCCTGCAGATCTTGCACCGTACCGGAACAACACGCTCCTCCTGATCATTGCTCCCGAACGGCAGCCGACCGGTCAGGAAATTGCTGCGTACCGTTCATTCCTCGAACGCGGGAACACCATCCTGCTTGCGGATGATTTCGGGACCGGGAATGCAATCCTGCGTCAGATTGGCAGCCGGATCGTAATCCTTCCGGGAAACCTCTCAAGCATCGACCGGGCGTATAACGACCCGTATTCCGTTGTCGCCTATCCTGTTGCCAATGTCAGCCCCGTCCGGTCGCTGTCAGCTATCGTCCTGAACCGCCCGGCACCGCTTGAGGGTGGGGACCCGCTCCTTACGTCTTCAGTCATGAGCTGGATTGACAACAACGGAAACAAACGGATCGATCCTGATGAGATGATGGGCCGGTTTGCCGTCATGGCACAAGAGAAGGTCGGCGGAGGGGAGATTATCGTCCTGTCTGACCCGAGCATCTTCATCAACGCGATGCAGGACCTTGACGCGAAATGGGACAACCGGCAGTTGATCAGGCATCTCGTGGACGGTGCAGACCCGGTCCTTATTGACCAGATGAACTCGCGGACCACCGGTACGGAAGGAATGAGCACAATCCTTCATGTCATGAAAACCACATTAAGTATTGAGATAGTATTCATAATCGTACTGCTCCTGATCGCTGCAGTCGCATGGAGAAGAAAACTCGTGTAGGTGCGTTGATGGAACAGAGTGAACTGGAACAAGAGATTGGTGAAATTTCAAGGGTTTACACAGCGGTCAACCGGAAACTGGAAGAATTTGTGGTGGGCAACAAGACCCTGATCGACTCGATCCTGATCGGCCTATTGAGCGAAGGGCACATTCTCATTGAAGGTGTGCCGGGCACCGCAAAAACCACGATTGCAAAATCCATTGCATTGATCACCGGCTGCGGTTTTTCCCGGATACAGGGGGCAATCGACCTGCAGCCTGCCGACATGATCGGGGTCCGCATCTATGACCGGGAGAAACGGGATTTCTCCATGCGCAAAGGGCCGATCTTTTCCAACATCCTCCTTGCCGATGAGATCAACCGCGTCAACCCCAAGTCCCAGAG
>CAZVFG010000009.1:28908-31502 GCA_964626125.1 uncultured Methanoregula sp. | reverse complement strand
TGATTCCTTCCTGATTTATTTTTTCGATCAAGTCTCTAATCTCTTCTGCCATAGAAAAACCCCTTAATTTTTATGGTATATCAGGATGGCACACAACATTTTTATCAGTTCAATTTCATCCCGGGACATTTATATCCTATGATCTGGATAGTACGACTTTTGCTCGATGCGATTAAAAACTGATGATTTGCACAGGATTGAACATCCGGAAACCTACCGGCTAATTGGCAGTTATCTGAGGACAGCAGCAAAAGAAAATCCAAAATGGCCGTCCGGATAACGGTGAAACTTCAGCAATAAAAAAGGCGCAGGGTCTGGTTGCACGATATTCAATTCTTATCCAATCAGCCTTTCCTGCACTCTTCCCATTGGAAATGATTACGCCTGTCCGGAATGTTTAAATTGCGGCGCCCATACCTGCGGCGTCCTTTTCCGACATTGACGGTTTCAGATACCGGATGCAATGGGTTCTGGATTTTACTTGAAGTTTTATCAAAGGAAACCTATTTCATCCGGATAAAAATACTATGCTGAGGATCGAACGTATGCCGGATGTAACGAATGACGAACGGGGGAGGAGGATATTTCAGCTCCACAAGGAGCGGGCGGTCGAAACAGCATTAGAGAAGGTTCGACGGAACCCAAAATCCGAATGGGCGGCGTTTTCCCCCGAGGATATCAAGACCCTGACCTATATCCTTGGTGAAGCATGGGTCTCAGTGGAGAGACGTATCTGGGAACAATCTTCCTTCATCCGGCTCACCAGAAAGGATCTCGAGGAAATCATCAGCATCGGGAACGATGCGAAAAACAAAAAGATTCGGGAGGATGTAGCGGTCAATAAGATCTGCAGGATCCTCAGGGGGTCGATCTGAAAGGCAGGAAACGGGATCCTCCCCCGGTCAGGCATTCGGGTCTGGCAATCATTTTTTGTTTGATAATCTTTTTTGACTTTTTTTCAAGGGATGTCTTCCTGTCCCTGTTTGTGGCATGAGATCCCGACATAGGTTACTCTTTTTTTCAATTCGGGGTTGGTGCCGGTTCCCAAGTATACCTATCAATGACGCCAGAGAAGTCACGACCTGTTATTACATCACAAAGCTTTTCACGTAAGAAAGAGATGAGAGAACTGACCACGTACGTGGAGGGGAAGGAGCGGACGCAGGATGCCGGATGTAACACAGACGGAAGTCGGAAGGCGGTTGTACCATGTCCACCGCGAAAAAAGGGTAGAGCGTGCAATCAAGAAAATAAATCAGGGCATGGGGCCTGAGTGGAAGTCATTCACCCAGGATGAGATCCAGGTTTTGGGCCACCTGCTCCAGTGTACCTGGAATGTAATCGACCAGAAGGT
Organism: uncultured Methanoregula sp.; assembly: GCA_964626125.1. Lineage (GTDB taxonomy): Archaea > Halobacteriota > Methanomicrobia > Methanomicrobiales > Methanospirillaceae > MVRE01. The sequence continues at coordinate 30,148 of CAZVFG010000009.1, read as the reverse complement.
CTGGGATGATATCCCCTTTGACAATCTGAAAAAGGGGGGTGTCCAGAAGATACTTTCCTTCGGTGAAGGTGTCGGGCCGAACAATAGCCCGGATAAAACCGTGGTCGAAGAAATTAAAAAGATCCTGTTAGCTCTCGGATAATTGCACCTTTTTTTTAGTAATTTTTGTGAAAGTTAGTTCCCCGGTTTTCAAACAAAATTCAGAATGTCGTGTCCATCGTCATGAGGTCGCCACAGCAACACATTCCTCAAGCGTTCCCATCCGCACGACTGCACCGCACATGTCAGGCACGTACGCGAGCGCCTTGCCGCTGTTCACCATGATTGCAGGATAACGTTCCATGACAGGCGAGACCACCATACACGTATCGGCATAGACCCGTGCGCCGCTTTTCTCGATGGATCCGACCGTGTCTTTGTTCGCATCGATCACGGCCTGAGCAGCAAAAACATAGAAGGGGATTTTCACTTTTTTACCCGAAAGCAAGAGGGCGGTTGTCCTCAGTTCATCCGGGGAACAGTGCGGGCACCCCACAGCAACGGCATCCACCGTGACCTGCGAAAAAACCTGTTCAATTTCACGCGCATCGACAATAATCGTCTCAAGACCAGAGGTATCGAAGGGATGTCTGGATGCTTCAGGTGTTACCCCTTCAACATGGTACAGCGCTACTGCACCGGTTGCAGCCATCGCCGCACCGAGTGCCTTGAGCCCGTCAGTATTTGGTCGTATGTTGCGGAAATACGGGATCCGGTTGCCGACGAGTTTGCCCGCGAGGTACCCAAGGGCTCCGAAGTGTGCAATGGAGAGATCCCTGTCTCCCGTTGCAACGTCAACCACCAGCTGCGGCGACCGGTTGGCAGTAAGGTGCAGCCCATAGCACGGCGTCTTACCGATGATCGCAGAAGCGAGTGCTCCGGGTCCGCCCTCGCGGTTGGTCCGCGCCCCGATCACCGAATTTACGTAGCTGACCGCCGACGACTCCGACCATGCGAGGTGATCACCATAGTGAACAGGATAAAGGTAATACGGCGTGCACGTGCATTCGAGCCGGATACCGAGACGCTGATAGGCGGCAATCACCGCCATCTGTTTTTCTGCAAAATCGCGATCGACCCCCATCTCCCGCCAGCGCCCCCGTGGCATCCCGATCGGGTTCAGTACTGCCGGCACGACTGCCGGTGCATCAAGCTGTTCGAGCCATTCGAGCCCGTACTTGCCGATCGTCTTATAGGAAGC
>CAZVFG010000009.1:0-28808 GCA_964626125.1 uncultured Methanoregula sp. | reverse complement strand
AGCTGGCACGGGTCAAGCGATGATCCGCGGACGCCGGTAATTACCATAATATCCCGTTCCCCGCTCACGCGTGTCGCGATTGCGTATTCCACGTCCTGCGGGTCTTCAGGGTTGATATCTTCATCGACAATGATGACATGCTTAAGAGAGGTGTGGGCGGCGAATGCTGCCATCATCGCATTCTTGGCATCGCCCTGTGTGCTCTTCTTAATCTGGATGACGGCATGGAGGTATCCGCACCCGCCCCGTGTCAACACGACATTTCTGACCTGCGTCACACCGGCAACGGCACGGTAAATCTTTGGTTCGTAGGGTGCACCCATCAGCACCTTATGTTCGTTTCCGCCAGGAAGGAGACCGTGGTAGATGAAGTCGGGCTTGAGGTGCATGCCGGTGAACTCTATCACGGGTTCGCGGCGCACGGGATCATACGTCCCCGTTATATCGACAAAGGGGCCCTCGTCAGTGCGGTCAGCCCCGATATATCCCTCGAGAACGATCTCTGCTTCGGGAACGAACACCCCGTTCCTGCACCGTTTCACCGCAATTTCGCCACCGAGCAGCTCGGCCGCATACGGGAGCTCCATCCCGTCGGGTACCCGGGTGCAGCTTGCGAATGTGACTGCAGGGTGCGTGCCGATGGTGACCGCTACCGGGAGACGTTCGCCATCGGCAAGTGCCTTTCCCAGCATGACGTGCGTATGCCTGCCCTCGACGAGGCGGGCGGCAACCCGGTACTTGTCCAGCACGAGCATGCGGTGGATGGAGGCGTTTGCAACACCGCCATAGCTGGCAAAGACAATGCCTGCGGTGATGTACTTCCCTGCGTCATTGGGGAAATGATGCATGACCGGAATTTTTGCGAGATCGGGCTTTTTCATCGTCACCCTGCCATCTTCAACCACCGTTCCCTGGTACGTGGCACCGGACAACTTCCTGACAATCTCGCGTTCATCAATGCCGAGGGCAAGGGAGAGTGCACGCCGGTTCGCCGTCACGTTCATGACAGCCCGTGCGCCCTCCAGATTGTGAAAGAAGAGCATCTCATCGGTCGTACTTGCCATCTTTGCCGCCTGCATATCGGTGGAGCAGGGCTCATGGACGTCGATAAGGAGCCCGCATCTCCGCATCGTCTCGATGAACTCACGCATCGGCACCGCTCCATCGTTCGGTGAGCGTATGTTCGACGCCAAGGTGGTCGAGCACGCGGGAGACGACCATGTCGACAAGGTCATCGACCGTCTTTGGATGGTGGTAGAACCCCGGACATGCGGGCATGATCGTCGCTCCTGCCTGATGTGCAGTGACCATATTGGAGAGGTGGATTGCCGAGAGCGGGGTTTCGCGGGTGACAAGGATGCATTTCCGGCGCTCTTTTAAGCAGACATCGGCAGTCCGCGTGATCAGGTTGTCAGAATACCCGTGTGCAATAGCGGCAAGGGTCTTCTGGCTGCAGGGGATCACCACCATCCCATCATACCGGTACGAACCACTTGCGATATCAGAAAACATCCGGTGGTTGTCATGGTACTTTGCATTGAACCCGGAGAGCACGACACCCTCATGGGCAGCGATCCTTTCTGCCACCTCAGACACGATAATGTGCACCGTTGCCTCTGCACAGAGCACTTCCAGCACCCGGCGTGCATAACAGATCCCGCTCGCACCGGTAACCCCGACAACAAATTCCTTTTTCATCCTGGTCCCGCTCCCGTTCATACCAATGTCAGAGCCATAACCAAAAAGAGTTTATCCCGTTTTTTTTACCATTAAGATCTCTTTTTGGGAGGGGAGAAGAACCGGAACCGCACCTGCGCTTCCTCCACCCTGCGGGCATGCTCGGGGTTGAGATCACGCCGCGCCTCGATAACAAGGGTATTGAGTATATTATGCAGCCTCAGGGCATCAAAGTCCTTTCCCGCATGCTCGTTTAAAAAGTCCAGCAGGTCATTGGTGCTCTTCAGAACACGGGCGCTTGCCACGAGGTTGAGCCGGTTCACGGTATAGGCAAGATTCTTTTTTGCGATATCAAGCTTATAGGCATCGTCTCCGGCAAGGTTCAGCTCCGTGACTGCATGAAGCAGGTCACTGTAGATCTGCATCTTGTATTTGTTTTCCATGAGTTTGCGTTCATGTTTCCTGATCACGATAAGGGTGAAACAGAATGCACAAATCACCACAATGACTCCGCACGTAACGACAATCCAGTCTTCAAACATCACGCATCACATCGCTTCCGGGTTTCTTTTTGCCACGGTAATGTCAACCTTCACACGGTTACCTTTTATCTCAATAGTATATGACCCCTTGGCGTACATCGGGTGCACCTGTTTCAATTCAAATCCTTCATCCCGGCCGTACCCATAGGTGTCTGTCTGACCGGTATCCATATTGGTCACTTTCATCTCAAACCAGCAGTATTGCAGATTTTCGTTCAGGGGTACTACGGTAAACTCAATCCCCCACGAGGGATTGTCAACACGGAACTGTTCCGTTCTCACATCATTTTCACTTTGGAACGAGTAGGACTTCTGCAGGTAATGGTCTCCCATTGTAAAGGAAGCAGTCTGGGTGGGGGGTGGGAGAGGATTGGCGGGCACAGGCGTTGGTGTGGCGGTGGACAAATTCTGGTTGCCCACGCATCCTGCAGCAAATATACCGATAATGACCAGGCAGATGACTCGTAAAATAACCGCCTTCATACCGGTGATTGTTTGGTTCCGGTGTTATATTATTTTTTTAGATGATCTCGCTTATCGGGAGGATTGTATCAGGATGTCCCCGATTAAAACAGGGTGTCCTGCCGCGTAGGCTTTTTGATATGGAGCACGTCTGCTGCCGCTTCAGCAACCAGTTCGCGCTGGCCGGGCAGGGTATAGACACCGAGGCGCCACTGTTCCCGCCTGGTCTCGTTAAGTGTACTGATACGAGGGGAGATCTCCTCAAAATGAACCACCGCCTGATGGTTCCTCACGCGCACTCCCATGGACATCTCGCGGGGAAACGGGGGGATATCAACAAGAACAGTATCCGGTTCTACCCCTGCACCTTCTGCAATTGCTTCAGCAAGCACACGATTTTTCCGGAGGGTCATCCCGGCAAGGAACGCGGTGGGGTTCACCTGGTCCCGCCCCACATATATCGCCCGTTTATACAGTCTCCGTTGGTAGATCCGCTCAATCATCATCCGGGCAACAGGGCTCTTCGAACCCCGGAGCGCCTGCATGCACGCTGCATCATCCATATGCAACAATCCCTTCGCCGCGTCATCATTCCCGCCATGGAGATGTTCCACCATGGCAAGCTGGAACATGCTCTCCCCGATCCGGCTTACATGATGGAAATAGACCGAAGGGCGCATCAGGGTGCGGGCGATGAGCAGCGACTCCGCTGCATTGATCCCGTTTTCGTCGAGCACGATCCCGTCCGCTGTCCGTACCATATTCCTGATGAGCCTTTGTGCATCGACGGTCCCGTACGGGGCCCCGGTGTAATAGGCATCACGGAGCAGGTAGTCCATCCGGTCGACATCAAGATCACCGTGTATGATACCTGAGAGCGGGTGGTGGCCGTTCACGAGCAGGCAGAGATCCTCAGGGTCGAGACCATGCTGCAGGAGGATATCTCCGATGTTACCGTGCACAAATACATCGATCGCATCGTGGGTACGGTGCAGGAATTCCTCCAGAAGCGGCTCGCTGGCATGCGAAAAGGGACCGTGACCGATGTCATGAAGGAGGGCGGCTGCAGCAACAAGCATCCGCTCGGCATCGGAGAGTCCGAACTTCCTGCAGGCGATATCGGCCAGATACATCGTACCCAGCGAATGCTCAAACCGGGTATGGTTTGCGCCGGGATAGACAAGGTAGGAAAATCCCAGCTGGCGGATGTAGCGGAGCCGCTGCAGTGCCGGCGAATCAAGGAGGGAAAGAGCAAAGTCCTCAAGTTCGACATAGCCGTGAACCGGATCTTTGATGATCTTCACGAAATCACTAAAAGAATCTTCATATATATGGGATAAAAGTATTGAGTAATGATTACGTTTCTCTCGGGCGGCACAGGAACTCCGAAGTTGCTCCGTGGTATGCAGCGGCTGATCGACCGTCACGAGATTTCTGTTGTGGTGAATACTGCCGAGGATATCTGGATCTCGGGCAACCATATCTCGCCTGACCTGGACACGGTCATGTATCTCTTTGCAGGAATCCTGAATACCGATACGTGGTGGGGGATCAGGAATGACACATTCACCACCCACGAGGAGACAACCCGGTTGGGATTCGATGAGTTTATCGCGATCGGCGATAAAGACCGGGCAGTTCACATCGCCCGCGGCGAGATGCTGCGGGAGGGAATGCGCCTGACGAACACCACAAAAATCCTGTGCGACCGGTTCGGTGTCCGGGAGAACGTGCTCCCGATGACTGATACCGAGGTATCCACGTACGTAAAAACCGATCTCGGTCTGATCCACTTCCAGGAGTACTGGGTGCGGGCGAAAGGAGCCCTCGAGATCCAGAAGGTCGTGCGGAGTTTTACCGACCCCCCCGTCGCCACCGAAGAGGTGATGGCAGCGATTGGCGCAAGTGACGTAATTGTCATCGGTCCGAGCAATCCGGTCACCAGTATCCTTCCTATCCTTGAGTGTGAAGGCGTACGTCCGGAACTTGAAAAAAAATTGGTTATCGCCATCAGCCCGTTTATCGGAAACGCCCCTGTCAGTGGCCCGGCAGCGGCATTGATGCGGGCTTTTGGCCTTGAACCTTCTTCTCAGGGTACATTCTCCTGTTATGAGGAGTTGCTCGACATCTTTGTACAGGATATCCGGGATCCGGTGGATGTCTCCGGCTCGTGCCGGTTCGATACGCTCATGACAGATGAGCAAAAGAGCGTCACGTTGGCAAAGGAGATCCTCCGCCTCGCCAAAACTTGTTAATCTGATTTCCAGCCTGTTTTGGAAACCTATATAATGCTACGCAATAACGGTTATCGTGGGGAATATGAGAGTAAGAAATAATCTGATAGTGGTAATTTCAATCATTTTTTTTTGTATCGCAATATCCGGATGTTTATCAACTCAGAGTCCGGGGAAAGGTACCATCAATCTCACATCAACTCCACCTGGTGCTGAAGTATATCTTGACAATCAATATCGGGGTAGTACACCAAGCACCATTACTGATCTGCCCCCGGGAATCTATACTGTTGAACTGCGTTCCCAGGGATATCAAAGCTGGTCAACGAGCATTGCCGTATCTTCAGGGTCCTATCAATTAAATGCTTTATTAACCCCGGTTTCTCAGTCAACCGTTCAGCCATCCCAGGGAATATCCCAACAAACCACTCCGCCAGCTTCACAGACAAAAGTGACAATACAGGCAAGCAAAGACCCAATGATTATCGGAGACTCGATTACGTTTTCAGGCATTTGCATTGGCAGTAATAGTGTTTTATTGACTTTGTATGGGCCGGGATATTATTCCAAAGGTGTGCTTTTGGATCAACCAAAACCCAATTCTGCCGGTTTGTGGAGTTATACCTGGAATCCGGGAACATCTGTCCAGTCAGGTTCATACACGATGGTTGTGTATGATGCCAAAAAAATTTCATCCGACGGGATTGCATTCTCGGTGGTGGGAGGGGGAGAGGTGGTAATTTCAGCGAACAGCTATTCAGCTGCCAAAGGAGATACCCTTATATTTTCGGGTCGATGCACAACAGGCGCCCAGAATGTTTTACTCGTATTGTATGGGCCTGAACGGTTTTCCAGCGGTGCTGAACTGGGTACGATATCTGTGATGGCTGATAATACATGGAGCTTTAAATATACCATTGATTCTACCATGCCAACAGGGATCTATTCGATGTATGTTTATGACGTGCCAAAAACAACATCCGGCACGATGCAATTCACGGTTGGTTTCGCTTCATGATCATAAAAAAATTTTCAGGTGCGCCTCTCACTTCCTGATATTTTCTGGAATTATTCATCCACTGTGTATCAAATTGTCAGCAGAAACCAAAATATCATAACGGTGGGTGAGAGAATCATCCTGTTCCTTCCAATTCATTTTGCATATATATACTTTTAAAACTTCAGATTATGCCTCCGAATCATGACAGCACACGATGCTCATCCAGTATGACGGATTTCAGGACTTGTCAAAAGATGCGGATGTGATTGCTGATAGAATCCTCCATCCCGCAAAGCGCCTGCTCCCGTTTGTCACCCATCCCCGGCACATCCACCGTTACCGTTCAATCCGGCGGGGGAAGGTCGCCTTCCTTTGTGTTCATCGTGCCATGAACGTACTGGCACAACCCCAAATAGTTTACATGCTTTTTCCCACAAACAGATCGGTGCATTCAGTTAACCCGCAGGGATTTCATCGGTCTGCCTCTCATCAAATCGCCATCTAAAGGCACAGATCGGTAAAAAATCCGAATTAATCATCCCCAAGGGAGATTTAATTTCGCCACGGGTACCCGATACTTATTTGAATGATTTTATACCAATACTCGGTACCGGAATATCGGAGTGTAATTTATGGCTATTATCAAGTCATTTTTGAACCTTTTCAGGTCAGGCAAGCGCGAAGAGGAAGAGGAGCGGCTCCGCACTCAAAAAGAGCGATACGAAAATTTCCTCAAAGCCCTCACCGAGGGTGACCTGGATACCCGCTGGAATGCAGTTCGATCGGTGGGGGATCTGGGTGAACCGTTCATTGAACCCCTTATCCGCGGACTAAGGGATGAATACTGGGTCATAAGGAGGGGTTCTGCTGACACGCTTGGAAAAATCGGTGCTCCCGCGGTCAATTCCCTTATTGAAGCACTGACTGAACCTGGCGATGACATCCGTCAGGAAACAATTCGGGCACTTTTGCTGATCGGAGAGATGTCCTTTGGTCCGGTTATCGCGGCGACCAAACACAATCACCCCCTTATCCGGCGCGGTGCGGTGGAGGTACTTGGAAATATGAACGATGGGCGTGCAGTGCACCCACTCATTGAAGCACTCAAAGACCCGGATGCCAGAGTCCGCCGTGAAGCGGCAATAGCACTCGGCAGGATTGGAGATGCACATTCAGTCGGACCTCTGATCGAGAGCCTTAACGACACCAAAGAACCCGTCCGTATGGCAGCGATGGCAACGCTTTGTGCCCTTGGTGAACCATCGATAGAACCGCTCATCAAAGCCCTCATCGACCCCAATGAAGATGTACAGCGCAGGTCGGCACTTGCACTCGTCACGATCGGTGAGGCCTCAGTCGAACCACTCATCCGGGCAATGGGGGATTCAAATGCCGGTATCCGGAAAGGTGTTGTTGAGGTGCTCGGACAGATCGGGAACACGAAAGCGATCCCGGTGATTATCGAGGCATTAAACGATCCTGACCGCACCGTCCGCATCGAGGTTGTCAAAGCACTGGCAAGCATCGGGGTGCCAACAATCGCACCGCTCATGCAGGTCTTCCGTCAGGGTGACCTGATGGTCCGGACCGGGGCGATGGAAGCACTCTGGATGATCGGCCAGCCGGCGACAACGCCGCTCATCATGGTACTCAAGGACAACCAGAGCGATGTCCGCAAGCGTGCGGCACTCCTGCTCGGTGAGATCGGCGATGCAAAGGCCATCGATCATTTAACTTCTCTGTTTGGCGATGAGAATGTCGCCGTCCGCAGGGAGGCATTCGAAGCGCTCGAAATGATCAAAAAGAGGGGCGCCGCATAAAATACCTGGTTGTCCGGAAAATATTAATAAAATACTATTTCATCTCCCTTTTGCGTATACAATAATCATGAGCAGAAAATGCCTGTTTGCGATACCAGAGAGGTACTTTCTGTTGCTTCGTGACGGGATTTCACCCGGGCCACCGGCAACCTGCAATACTGTCAGAAAAAGGGGGACTTCGGAAACAAGAAGCCACCTGCGAACAGTGAGGGGAACGCGTTGATCATTGAGGGTGAGTTACGAAGCTTTCTGGATGGATTTACCATCGAGGTATTCGATGACACCACAGATCTCGTAACGACCCCCTTTTCCGATAAAGACGGCCACCCCATCCGGATATTTGTCAGGCAGCGGGGCAGCCAGTACTACCTGTTCAACGAAAAAGACAAAATCTTCAACCGCGAGAAGATCGGCCGCTGGGTGCGCCATGAGGTCAAGGAGAATTTAAGAACAGTGCTGCGCCGGTTTGATGTGTATCACATCAATGGAGAGATTTCCACCGAGGCGACCCGCGAAAACTTCCCTTCCCGGCTGCGCAACCTGATTCAGGCGCTCATTCTGCTCGATGCAATGTTCTGACCGATTAATTTATTCATGGAACCTTTACAAAAAGAAGTGATCGGTCTATGTCCTCACAGGTGAGAGAAATACTACCTGTCTGCAACCTGCTGTTCTGCCAGGAGGAACAGGTATGAGACAAGTCGTGACAGCGCGAACATTCGGCGTCCGGGAACCCCCGGTCGGCAGAAGACCCGGAGATCCGGCAGGGCCTGACACGTACCGTGAGAGGATGCAAAAATATGTCCCGGTTGAAACGGTGGTGATCTGGATTGGCGTGTTCGGGTCTATGAGCGCGGTCGCATACAACGAGGAATTCTTTCCCCTGTTTGCGCGATGGGCGCTGATCCTTGGCATGGTCGGGACGTGGGTCTATCTCGGTTATGCAGAACAGGTGCGTGACTGGGTCCAGCTTGGGATCTCCACCATCGGTTTTGCGGTCTGGGTCTTTGCTCTGGGTGTACTTCCGTTCGCTGCATTTTCCTGGTATAACCCGGTAGCAGGTGCCCTGCTGCTGCCGGCATATATTGTGCTTGTCCCGATGATTGATGAGATCCATGGGCATACATGAAATTTTTTAAGAAACAATCTCCTGCAAAAAAAATTCTTCTCTGATGCACACTCGGGGATTCCGATGGACCCGATGATGGTCTGTAAGGGAGTCGCGTACATTTCCCGGTGTACAGAAATTTTTTTAAGGAACATGGCGTTGTCGTGGTCGACCCTGACCATTCCGAATGCACGCGCATAATGCAGGAGTTCATCCGGAATAATACCGCGCTCCGGAACGAGGATATCGGGGGACCCTAAACCGTTCCAGCGGTCGTTGTGCCACAATGCTCTTATCCTTTTAGATAGGGAATTTCTTTGTGATCACGCTGGAAAAAATCCGGAACGCACAGCGCCGGATTGAAGAGCACATTATCAGGACACCGCTTGTTTTTTCACCCACGTTCTCGGAGATGACCGGTGCACGGGTGTATCTCAAGCTGGAGACGCTCCAGAAGGCAGGGTCTTTCAAAGTCCGCGGGGCGACCAACAAGATCCTCGGTAACCTTGACACTGCACGGGCGCGGGGCGTGGTCGCGGGATCTGCAGGGAACCATGCGCAGGGCGTCGCGGTTGCAGCACGTCGCGCCGGTGTCCCGGCAACCATTGTTATGCCCGAATGGGCGTCGATTGCAAAACAGGAAGCAGCGCGGGGGTATGGCGCCCGTATCATTATTTCGGGACAGACACTGGAAGAGAGCGTTGGACATGCCATGACCCTTGCAAAAGAGGGAATGCTCTTCATCCACCCCTATGATGATGAAGATGTGATTGCAGGGCAGGGCACGATCGGGACAGAAATCCTTGATGACCTCCCAAAAACAGACATGATTATCGTACCGGTGGGGGGTGGGGGGCTGATTGCCGGCATTGCGACCGCAGTCAGGGCGCTTCGTCCCTCGTGCCGGATCATCGGTGTGCAGGCAGCGGGCTGTCCATCAGCCTACGAGGCGCTCCGCACCGGTGATTCGGTCTGTGTTTCACCACAGCCATCGCTTGCTGACGGGATAAGAGTCGCCCAAACTGGTACACTGACACTCCCGGTGATCCGCAGCCTCGTTGATCGGATTGTACTTGCTGATGAGGATGCGATCGCCGATGCCATGCTCTGGCTGATCGAACGCAAGAAAGTTATTGCCGAGGGTGCCGGCGCTATTCCGCTTGCCGCTCTCCTCAACGGCTCCATCCCGATCGAACCCGGCAGTACCATCGTCCTTGTGATCAGCGGGGGCAATATCGACACCCCACGCCTCGAACGGACGCTCCACCATGCACTCATGCGGCAGGGAAGGATCTTGCGGTGCTCAGTGGTGCTGGATGACCACCCGGGAGCCCTTGCCCGGTTCCTCGCAATCGTGGCAAACGGGAAGGGAAACATCCTCCACATCCACCATGAGCAGGGTGCATATGACCTGCCGGTTGATGCAGTCCGCGTCGTTGTCGAGATCGAGACGCGGGGAAAGGAGCATGGCGGCGCCATCGTGTCTGCATTGGAGGGGGCGGGCTACCCGGTAAAACGATGATACGGTTTATTCCACCGTCGCCGGATGATTCATCAATTAAGAAAAGGATATTCTTTCAGGTCACAGCCAGCCCATCATCTTCCAGTGCTCGTACTCGTGCGACCAGACGTCCTTGTTGAACGTAATAAGACTCTTGAAGTACTCCCTGCGTTCAGCCTGGATCTTCTGCTGGGCGGGGTCTTTCCATTTCGTCCTGATGGCATCTGCCAGTTTCCTGCCGAGCTCTTTTGCCTTCTTTTCCGCAGGAACGATTGCGTCGGGATTGCCCTGGAAATTGACACCCACCTTGCCGACCGTGGTTGCACCAAGGTGGAGCAGCGTCTCATTCATGTACTCCGCCACCTCGTCAGCCATGGAGCCTCCTGCGGTGCAGACAGAACAGCCGTACTTCCCGGTAAAGTACTGGCAGTGGATCGAGTCTGCCATACGGTCGAACAGTGTCTTGAGCTGGGCAGTGACCGAGTTGATGTAGTTGGGTGACCCGAACACAATCCCGTCGGCATCCAGCATCTTGTCCAGAAGATTCGGGAAGTCGTCATCATGGATGCACTCGCCCTTTGCATAACAGGTGCCGCATGCAGTGCAGTACCTGATCTCAAGGTCGCAGATGTCAACAAATGTCACGTCCGCTCCGGTCTTGCGTGCCCCTTCGAGCACGGCCATGACAAGCCGGCGTGTCTGGCTCTTCTCACCTTTCGGGCTCCCGTTGATTCCGAGGATTTTCATGATTGTATCACCACCGGAATGGTGTGCAGAGGGTAAGGATAAAGGTGTATGATAAACAGGACCCGGCGGATCGTGCAGGGCTCCTGTTTTATGCGGGATACACTCTCTGCTCCAACAGACCTACATATTTTCCTGTGATATATTCTCTTGTGATGTACAAGCCCATGCTTATCTTTGATATTTCAAAATGCCCCCGCCACCGTGTGATGGACCGTTCCCTGCTCTGTGAGCTGCTTCATCCCCGCAATGTCCCTGAAGCGGGAGATCTGCCCCTCAGCATTGCTCACGCAATCGTTCCTGCCGGCGAATTCACGCTTCCCCACCGGTTGAAAACCGCAACGGAACTGTATTACATTCTCTCGGGCACCGGCAGGATGCACATTGGTACAGAGTCCGTTGTCGTGCACCCCGGACAGATCGTCCTGATCCCGCAACAAGAGACCCAGTATCTTGAAAATTGCGGAACCACCGACCTGTCATTTCTCTGCATTGTCGCCCCTGCGTGGAGAGCAGATGACGAAGAACTGGTCTGCTGACATGGCGGGATAATCAGCAGGATTACCGAATCATCCCTACCGGATCACGGGAAGGTCTGCTGAAGATCAGGAAACGAATAAGCAGTAGCCATTCATATTTTCATGACAGAGGATAGGGAGTTTATGAATCTGCCGGGGTGGAGCACATGAGCGGACAGGAAACTACGGACAAGTACCACATATCCAAGAGCCGGGTAGAAGCGATGGTCGATGGCATCTTTGCATTCTCCATGACCCTGCTGGTGGTCACTCTTGCCGTGCCCCTTCTCACAAAAGAGCAGGCAGCAACGGAGCTTCCTTCCCGCATTGCAGCGATGCGGCCGGAATTCTTCATGTTTTTCATCGCCTTTTTTGTCCTTGCTTCATTCTGGCTCGTGCACCACAAACATTTCCATATTGTGCGAACTGTCGATTCCGTGGTCATCAGGATTAATCTCTTAATACTCGCCTTCATTGTGTTGTTTCCATTTTCCACGAATATCAGCGGAGATTATCCGGATATCTGGATTGCCGTAGTACTATTCCACCTCAATCTGATGGTCATCGGGATACTCTTTTTTATCCACTGGTACTACCTGATACACCACCCCCTCCTCCTCTCCATTGAGCCGACCGGAAGGGAGGCAGCGTGCGGTTTGCATCTTTCCCTGATGCTCCCCTCCACCGCCCTGATCGGTATTGCGTTCGCGTCGTTGTCACCGTCGTATTCCATGATGGTCTATTTCCTCATTCCGCCGATGCATTATATCATCCCAAAATATTTATGCCCTTAAACTGGCATCAGTGAAACGATCGTAATTTTTAAAAAATTAACAACGGGGATCACGGCATACCCGTTCAGTCCCAGTAGTTCCGCACAAAAACCTTTGTCTTCTGGATATGGGGCGTCCCGTAGCGGAGTGCAAGCGGGACAATCAATGCGGTCACGATGATATTTCCGATAAACCATGCAGAAAATGCCGGCGTGACCTCTGCCCATGCGATCAGGTTGCCAATGGCGAGCGTGACGGTGCCCCAGAGGGCGCCAAAGGCGTTGTTGATAACAAGACCGAAGATGACAAAAATCATCATGTCGCGGCGTTTGGCAAGGGTTAGGTCAACATTGAGCATCCGGAACGCGACAAGGGGGATCAACACCTGCCAAAGTCCGGAGAGCGACCAGTACCAGTTGACATTGAGGGGGATGCCCGCAAGCACCCCGGACCCGATGAAGCACCCGGCATACGCTGCGATCGCCCCATAGCCACCGAACCAGATTGCAAAGAGGATCATGAAAGCAATCGCGATATACAGGCTGGAAACTCCCGGTGCTCCGCCGAATGGAAGTGCGAGTACCGCAAAACGGGCAAGCAGCGTGTTGATGATGATGAGCACCATGAGGAGGATCAGGAAAGAATACGTGGGTTTATGGGCAGTCTTCATGCATTCACCTTACTCCCCTATTACACGGTTTTATAAATATGGTTTCTCGTTGGCGATACAATGTTTATCAAGCACATGACAATAATATCAGAGTAATCATGGAGCGGGGTGCTAAAAGCCGATGGTTTATGATCATGGAATGACCGACCTCCATATGCAGGAGAAAGAACTCCTAGAGAAAGCCCCGGTCGTCCTTGATAACCGCAGGGATGCCGGGCTTGAGGGGCTCGTGGGCGGACTCGATGCAGTCATCATCAATGTCGAGCAGGACCGGCTGGTCCCCGCAACAAGGGAACTCCTGCGATATACCGGTCATACCTGCGATGAGGCATTCTCTGATCCATCTGCATCCACGTTCACACTCTCACGCGCAGGATCCGCCTCGCTGATCCTCCGCTCGCGGAACAGGGGTTATAACCCCTTTGAACGGTTCAACACCGCCCCGGCAGCAGGAGCCCTCCCCAACACACGGCTCGAAACTCTGGTCTTTACGACGCCGGATATCCGGGAGTATGTCGCCGTCCAGAAAGAGAGGGGAGTCACGTTCCTTACCGATATGCCGGTCAAGCTCAGGTCCGGCCTGTTCATCCAGACCCAGCCATCGCAGTTCACGGGAAACTCGCTCGGGTTTGTTGAATGGCACGGGGACGACCACCGGTCGTACCTTCCTGTCTCCGGGATCACAAAAGAACCCCTGCTGCCCAAACCCTCCTTCGGATACGAGAAAAACATCTCGGTCCTCGACCATGCAGCGACCCGGGTCCGGGCGCAGGAACGCAATGCCGCAATCCTCGAATTCCTTTCGCTCACCAACTACCATTACGATTTCGCCGTCTACGTGAAATCGCTGAACTCAATCACGAGCGTGGCGCGGCGGACAAAAGATGATTTTGCGATGGTCTTTACCTCCGGCATCACCCCGGATACCGGGGCTGAACCATCAGGACCGACCGAAAAATTCATCCACAACTACGGCACCCGGGTGCACCATATTGCCTTTTCAACCGCAGACATTGAAAGGACGGTCAGCGGGTTGAAGGACGACGGGCTGGCCTTCCTCCTTGACCTCGTGGGTTCAGAAGAGGAGGGACTCCGCCAGATCTTCAGTGTGCCCTCGCCCCACACCATGCTCGTCACCGAATACATCCAGCGGTATGGCGGGTTTGACGGCTTTTTTACCAGGAGCAACGTCGAGCTGCTGACAAAAGCCACGGAAAATCAGTGAGGGAAGTGCCGCTGCACAGTTCTCACCAGCTCGGCAGGATACACAGAGCAGTTTTGAGGGTGCGCACCTACCCGCGTCGCTCCGCTCCCTGCCGGCTTGCTGTCCCGGCACGGCCTGACCGGATGGTTATACTGCCGATGACCCGGAAATTACCGCGATGGCACCTGGAACTCTTTGTTGATTTTTGCCATCTCCGCAAGCCTCCTGTTGACACAGTCGTTGACCGTCCCCTTCGGGTACGACCCGTCAGGTCCCCGCTCCCCCGCGGGTATACCGGTCAGGACCTCGATACCTTCATCGATGGTCGTTACCGGGTAGATGGTAAACAATCCTGCTTTGGCTGCTTTGAGGATCTCTTCTTTTAACATCAGGTTCTGGACATTGCTTGCCGGGATCATGGCCCCCTGTCCGGCAGTCAGGCCCCGGGCCTTGCAGACCTCAAAGAAGCCTTCGAGCTTCTCGTTCACCCCCCCGATGGCCTGGACCTCCCCCTGCTGGTTCACGGACCCGGTGACGGCAAGCGACTGCCTGATCGGCAGCCCGGAAAGGGCGGAAAGGATCGCGTACAACTCGGTGCTCGAGGCACTGTCGCCATCCACTCCCCCGTAGCTCTGCTCGAAGACCAGTTTTGCCGTAAGGGAGAGCGGCTTGTCCTGGGCGTACTTGTTTGCCAGGTAACCGCCAAGGATGAGGACCCCCTTGGTATGGGTCGGCCCGCCCAGCTGTGCCTGGCGTTCGATATCGATGATCCCGTCCCGTCCAACCGCAACACTTGCCGTCACGCGGGAAGGCCTGCCAAACGCAAAGTCGCCCAGCTCCATAACCGAGAGCCCGTTGATCTGGCCGACCTGCACCCCCTCCGTTTCGATCAGGAATACCCCCCGCTCGATGAACTCCTGGATCTTCTTCTGGATCAGGTTGGACCGGTAGATCTTCTCTTCAATCGCCGTTTCGATGTGCTTTGCCGTCAGGTACGTGGTATTTTCCCGGGTTGCGTAGAAGTTCGCCTTCCGGATCAGATCGGCGACACTCGAAAACCTCGTGGAGAGCTTCTGCTGGTCTTCCGCGAGCCGGGACCCGTATTCGATCACCTTTGCCACCGCGGTATTGTCGAGATGTTTCAGGCTGAACCGTTTGCAGAGCGTGCAGATAAACGCCGTATATTTCTTCGTAGTGTCATCATTGCGCTCCATGACGGTGTCGAAGTCCGCCCGGACCTTAAACAGGTCGTGATAGTCGGGGTCACCCTGGTGCAGGATCTGGTTGATCTCGGGAGTGCCGATCAGGATGACCTTGACACTCAGGGGAATCGGCCGGGGTTTGAGCCCCCGGGTCATGATGAACCCCGCCTGCTCGCCGGGCTCTTCAACCGGGATTTTTTCAGTTTTGAGCGCTGATTTGAGCCCGTCCCAGGCAAAGGGATACCGGAAGAGGTCGATCACCGGGATCACGAGATACCCGCCGTTTGCCTTGTGGACAAAACCCGGGCGGATCATCATAAAATCCGTTGTCACGATGCCGAACTGGAACTCCTTTTCCGCTTTCCCTAAAAGGTTCTGGTAGCTCGGGGTCTCGGCAAAGACCACCGGGGCGCCGCTCAGCCCGGAATTGTCCACAACCACATTCACTTCGTACTTCCGGAACGCGAGGTCCTTTGCCAGCCACTGCTGGAACTGGGGAGGGACCTGCTCCTGCTGCTGTTGCTGCTGCGTTGTTCCAAGGAACAGGCCCAGGTTCTCCAGGATATCCTTCTGGACGCTGTCGATATACGAGAGAACCTCCGTGATCGTTATGTATTTCTCCTTCAGCCCGGTGAGGAGATGGCCGATCGCATAGAGCGCAATCTCGCTGTTGAGCGTCGTGATCGCTTCCATACCCTTCGCATCCAGTTCCCGGAGCTGGCGGAACCCGTTCCGCAGGTCGGGTTCGAGTGCTTCCCTTTTCCGGATGATCTCTGCCTGGGCTTCCTTGCCCAGCGCTTCGAACTCCTCCTGGCTAAGCGGCTTGCCGTCAATCATGGGGATAATCATGGGGCCGGTGGGTCCCGTCTGGATCACAAAGCCCTGTTTTGCGGCGCTCTCGTTGATCTGCTGGACAATCGTCACGCGCTCCCGGTCAAGCTTCCCGAGCGCCTCCTGCCGTTTTGTTGCGTAGTCCTCGCTCTCGAAAGCTTTTGGGAGGGCCCGTCGTGCTTCACTGACAAACGATGCCATGTCCGCCTTCAGCTGGCCGCCCATGCCAAAAGGAAGGCGGATGGCGAGAGGTTCGTAGGGGTTGGCAAAGTTGTTGACATAGACCCAGTCATCCGGTGTCTGCTTGGTCTTTGCCAGTTCGCGCAGGAATTTCTTAACCGCGGTTCTCCTCCCGGTACCCGGCATCCCGGCGACATAGATATTGAATCCTTTTTCCCGGATTTCAAGGCCGAACCGGAGCGCCTTCTGTGCCCGGTCCTGCCCGATAATCTCGTCTGTTGGTTGCATTGCCTCGGTCGTGGGGCACTCAACCTGATCGGGCGTATAAACGGCCCGGTAATCCCTGAGTGGAAGTTCCCTGATCATCTGTGTTCCTCCGTTCAGTTTCGTGGTACAAAATACCTGTAGGGAGTACCGTACCTGCGTGCGGGAAAAAGGTATCCATCTTCCGATACCTGCCGGACCCTGAAATCCTGCATCTGCCCGACCAATCCGGTGACCCCGATACTGGGGCTGACCCATGGATACTATTGTCTCAATGGTTCGGAGAGACAACAGCGCGGGAGGTAATTTTCTTTTTTTAAAAATCCGATACCTGCGAATTTTTTCGCAGTTAACGCCAGATTAATGACCAATTCCCCACAATATGCTGCGTGATACACTATGGCGCGGACTCCATCCCTCTGGCTGGCGCTCGTGCTGGTGCTGGTTCTTGCAGCCATTGCCTGCGGCTGCATGGGCACGGCACCGGCGACGACAGCCGGGGACATCAAGAAGTTTGGTTCTCAGGATGAGATCAGGCAGTACATCAAAGAGAATACCGCAAAGGTGCAGGACACGTATTATGGCGCTTCTGACGGAGCGCTCCGGGATGCCAACGTGGCTTTGGCCGCCCCGTCCGTGGCAACGCAGGGTGCGGCGAAGAGTTCTGCCGAAGTCGGCGGGATCCCTGCAGCAACCGACTACTCGACGACCAACGTGCAGGTCGCCGGCGTGGACGAGCCGGACTTTATCAAAAATGACGGGCGGTACATCTACCTCATCTCGGGCAGCAGCCTCGTGATCGTCGATGCCTATCCTGCACAGGGTGCCAAAATCATCTCCGATACCCAGATTGAAGATAACGTAAAAGAGATCTTCATTTCCGGTGACCGGCTCGTGCTCTTCTCGACCGGGACCGCCGATCTTCCGCCCCGGACAGCGGTGGATCGCGCCGGGACCATGGAGAGAGTTGCGGTCATGCCGCCGTACTACCGGTCGAACCCGGCCACCCATGCCACCATCTACGACATCTCGGACCGGAAGAATCCGGAGGTCATCAAGGAATATACGGTTGACGGCGATTATGTGGATGCCCGCATGATCCGGGGGATCGTATACATGCTCACCCGCGAGTATGTCTCCACGTATGACGACATCGTCGTTCCGGCGGTCCGGGAGAGCGGCAAGGTCGTCATCGAGCCGGATGTCTACTACTTTGACAACCCCGAGCGTGAGTACGTCTTTTCGACCGTGACCGCCCTTGACGCAGCCAGCGGCGCAAACAAGGGCGCAAAGACGTTTTTGATCGGGTCAGGAAACATCCTGTACGTCTCGCAGGACGCAATGTATGTGAGTTATCAGAAATGGCACCCGGTGTACCGGACCATGGCTGGCGGCCCGCAGATCGCGGTTGCCGCGGAAGAGGTCGGCGCTTCTTCGTCCTCTCTGGCATCAGCCCCAGTCCTCTGGGAGGAATTCAACAAGCTCTCCGAGCAGGAGAAACAGGACGTTATTGCCCAGATGAAGAGCGGGGAGCTGGAGTCGATCCGGAAGCGGGAGTACGACCAGACCACGACCGTCATCCACAAGATCGCGATCAGCAGCGGGGATATCGCGTACGTGGCACAGGGTGAAGTGCCCGGTTCGTTAAAGAACCAGTTTTCGATGGACGAGTACAACGGCAACCTGCGGGCTGCGACCACTTCAAGTGTCTGGACGAACCGGGGGCAGTACGAGTACAACAACGTCTTTGTGCTCGATTCCCGCATGAAGACGATCGGCTCGCTCACCCACATCGCCGAACAGGAGAAGATCTACTCGACCCGGTTCATTGGCGACCGGCTCTATATGGTGACGTTCAGGCGGATCGATCCGTTCTTTGTAATCGACCTCTCGTCGCCGGAAAAACCGACAATCCTTGGCAAGCTCAAGATCCCGGGGTACTCCGATTACCTGCACCCGTACGATAAGAACCACATCATCGGGGTCGGCAAGGAGACCGCGACCAATGACTGGGGCGGTGTCTCCACACGCGGGGTCAAGCTCGCACTCTTTGACGTGACCGATGTTGAACACCCAAAACAGGTGGACAAGGTCGAGATCGGGGAATCCGGGACAGATTCTGCAGCACTCTACGACCACAAGGCGTTCCTGTTTGATGCGGGCAAGAACCTGCTCGTGATCCCGGTCCGGCAGGTCACGACGGTACCGGTCCTCCAGAAGACAGGTTATTACGACAACCGGCAGCAGGTCTGGTACGGGGCGTACGTGTTCGGCGTGACACCGGAGAGCGGCTTTGTACTGGGGGGCACGGTCAGGCACGGGTCTGCCGAAGGCGGGTATTACTGGTACGGCAGTTCGGCAAACGAGGTGAAGCGGTCGCTCTATATCGGCAACGACCTGTACACGATCTCGTCCGCGAAGATCGTCGCCTCCGACCTTGCAAACGTCAACACGACGATCAAGACTATCGAACTGCCGGGCGGACCGGACTACCGGGACGTGCCGGTCCCGATGGTCTGAACGCTTCTTTTTGCCAGCCTGCAGGACTGTTCAGGTCTGCACCGGGCGGGCGTCCACCGCGGGCGGCAGCAGCTGCTTTACCAGGTACTCCGGCACCTGCTTTTCCGTCCGTACCGTCAGGTCGAAGTACGCCCGGCTGTCCAGGACTCCTTTGTACTTCATCAGGATCTGGAAATCCGAGTCGAGCACCGGGATCCCCGCCACCGTGATCCGTGCGTGCCGTGGGGCGAATGTCCGGTCCTCGCCCACGACCAGTTTCTCGCGCTCGCCGTCAACATCGGTGACCATCTCGTTGTTGTAGGAGAGCACAACGATGCGGGAATTGCCGATCGCGATCGGCTCGCCCTCCGGGAACGAGACCGCGTACAGCGTCGTATAGGGAAATGCCGTCCCGCTCCCCGCGCCGGTCGTTGTCACGGAAAGCGTGAGGATCGCAACCGCGATAACCGCAACGAGGATCACGATGACCGCTATTGAGACCTTTGTACCGGTGCTCATGCCGCGTTTTTTTAGGGAAGGTTGTACCGGTTCGATGGGGGCCGCCTCGTTCCTGCTCATCATACCGTACAGAGGGACGGCTCTCTTTATAGTGTTTTACGCACGATTCCCGGCCTGCCGGAATCCAGTGGTGACTGGTCCTGTTGTGACACGGGTGCATCAGACAATGGTGAAGAATGCCTGTATTGGGGGAATGTCTGGTTCTTTCCATAAACGTGGTGCATTCCCAAAAATCCATTATCCCCCGTACCCCAACATTATAGGAATCTGATGCGGATACCGATACAGTCAGTCACTCCCGCGACCGGCACCGCGGAGGTCGTCGGGTGGGTGCACGAGATACGCGACCTCGGGGGTCTGTCTTTCTTCCTGATCCGTGACAGGACCGGCATCCTCCAGGTCACCATTGTAAAAAAGAAGGCAAACGGCGCGGTGCTCACTGCCGCAAAGGCAGTCTCCCGCGAATCGGTCGTGCGGGTGGCAGGCACGGTCAGGGCAATCGACAAGGCGCCCGGGGGCAGGGAACTGGTCCCTGACACCTTTGAGATCCTGAGCATGAGTGAGAGCCCGCTGCCCCTCGACGTGGTCGAGAAGGTGCCCGCCGAACTTGACACCCGGCTCGATGCCCGGTTCCTCGATGCCCGCCGCCCCCGGGTCACGGCCGTCTTCCAGGTCCGCAGCGCTGTCATGCAGGCGATAAACGAATTTTTCTTCGACCGCGGGTTCATCCATATCACCACCCCCAAGATCGTCGCTGCTGCCACGGAGGGGGGGACGGAACTCTTCCCGATCGCATATTTCGACAAGGAGGCATTCCTCAACCAGAGCCCGCAGCTCTACAAACAGATGATGATGGCGGCGGGTTTCGAGAAGGTCTTTGAGATCGGCCCGATCTTCCGGGCAGAAGAGCACAACACCACCAGGCACTTAAACGAAGCGACATCGATCGACATCGAGGTCTCGTTCGCCGATCATAACGACGTGATGCGGATCCTCGAAGACCTGATCGTGCATACCTATGCCCATGTGAAGGCCAGCTGTGGAGACCCACTGGCAAACCTCGAATGCACCGGGTTTGAGGTGCCAACAGCCCCGTTTCCACGGCTCCCGTATGCCGAGGCGATCGCGATCGCACAGAAGAAGGCCGGTGAACCGGTCAGGTACGGGGACGATATCAGTCCTGCGGCAGAGAGGGCGATCGGTGCCGAGATGGGGGGGCACTACTTCATCGTGGACTGGCCCACCGAGATCCGCCCGTATTACGCGATGCCGTATGAGGACGATCCGTCCATCTGCCGGGCATTCGACCTGATGCACCAGAGGATGGAGCTTGCCAGCGGCGCCGAGCGGGTTTTTCGGCACGACCTGCTCGTGCAGCAGATCAGAAAGAAGGGGCTGAACCCGGAGAGTTTTGAGTTCTACTTAAAACCGTTCCGGTACGGCATGCCGCCCCATGCGGGCTGGGGGCTTGGTGCGGAACGGCTCGTGATGACCATGCTGAACCTTTCCAACGTGCGGGAAGCCGTGCTCTTCCCGCGTGACATGCACCGGCTTGTGCCATGAAGGACTATTTCATCGACAAGGTGCTCGCGACGACGGTCGTCGGGAGCTATCCTGTTGTGAGAGGGGGCGGGCTCCTCAGCCTGCTTGACCCCCTGCGCCCCTCGGTCGAGATCGCGGTTGCCGACCAGATCAACGCGGGAATTGACATCATCTCTGACGGGCAGGTACGGGGAGATATGATCCGGGCTTTCACCGCAAAGATCCCCGGCATCAAGGGGCAGGAGGTGGTCAGCAGGGTGCAGCCGGCGTCAGCACCGATCACGGTCAGGGATACGAAGTATGCGCTTTCAAAAGCCCGCGGGGTGAAGGGGATCATCACGGGACCCACCACACTCGCCCACGGGCTCCACATCAGCACACCAATGTACCGGAACAAGGAGGAACTTGCGCTCGATCTCGCCACGGCTCTTATCGGGGAGGCAAAGAGCCTCGAAGCCGCCGGGGTCACCCTGCTCCAGATCGACGAGCCGATCTTCTCGACCGGTATCGCTGACCTTGCGATCGGAAGGCAGGCGATCGAAATGATCACAAAAACGCTGCACATCCCGACCTGCATGCATATCTGCGGAGACCTTTCCGGTGTGATTAATGAAATCCTCAAAATCCCGGTTCATGTGCTGGACTTCGAGTTTTCCAAAAACCCCGCCAATATCGCACTCTTTTCATCACGGGATCTCGGCGGCAGGATGATCGGGTTCGGGTGCGTGGACACCACGACGGATACCGTGGAAAGTGTCGCTGAGATAAAAAAACGGATCGAGAAGGGCGTTGAGGCATTTGGCGCCCGTACACTATTGCTTGACCCGGACTGCGGTATGCGGATGCGGACACGGGAGGCCGCGTTTGGAAAACTCAAAAATATGGTCGAGGCGGCAAAGGAAGTCCGGTTATCCCTGTAACAATTAAAAAAAGGCTCCAAACAAATGCTCAATACCATCGTTCGACTCTGCCCGGGGCTTTGACTCACGCCTCTGCCCCTGTTGCTGAGGCGTACCTCCAAAATGTGATATCACCGGATACAGGTGTGCGAAATGGATGGAAAAATGAGGACCCAACGTATTCTCATGCTCTTTTGTCCACTGATATCGTAAAGGGGGCGCCCACGCGGCGGGGGCAGAGCCCCCTGGAGCGTACAACTGTATGTGAGAAACGCACCATCGTGAGTCTGTTAAAAAAAAGGATGAGAGATAATTTCTCCAGTACCAAAAAAATTAAAAAAATAAAAAATTATACGACCCTTGAGGTGGTCGACGCCTCGATCCCCTTATCGGTGATAATGAAGGGGAGCAGGCGCGTGGGCACCGCTGAATCCTTGATCTTCTGCACGGCAAGATACCGCTCGACATCGTTCTGGTTCGTTCCGGACGTGAACTCAAGGACGATATCTGCCGCCCGCATCAGTCTCGTCATCTCCATCGGGGTATGGATGCCGGTGTATACGATGAACATGAGGTTGGCACCGCGTTTGCGGACTTCTTCACGGGCAATGCGCAGGAACTTCAGGGCGCCATCAATCCCATACTTAATGATGACAGGAGTTAGTGAATCGACGATGATCCTCCCCCCGGCCATCTGGGGGAGGTACATCTCGGGATGAAGGTCAGACGCGTCCACCATTCCCGTTTCGGGATCCCCGTCATTCAAAAGGTACGTGCCTTCCTCCCCCTCCACTTTCCAGAACTGCTGTGCTGCGATGTCGAGCCCTGACACCGGCGTCCCGTAAATCATGATGATCGAACCGGCCGGGAACCCCCCGTCCAGCAGGAGGTTAAGTCCCACGATGCCAGTCGATCGCTTCTTTGGCTTCCCGCTGATGGGGATGTCCATGACCTGGGTTTTCGTGTCCATAGCGGATTGTACCGGCTAATATATTTTACCGGTTCTTTATAAGGTTTCTGTGGATTTTCGCCGATTTGTCGCAGAATATTGCAGGGATGTGCTCATACCCCTCAGGTGCCGGTGTGTTCCCGCAGCATTCTGGCTGAGGGCTATGCATGATTCATGACGGAAACGGTGTGCTTTGGTCATTCAAAACACACCTTAGTAGTTCTTTTCCTGCAATCCCGGAAATTAAGAAATTAAAAAATTACTGGTACTCCGGCGGCTGCACCTGTTTGGGGAGCCCGCCTTTGAAGTGCTGCTGGATCTTTTTGTAATAGTCCCGCAGGTTGTTGTTCATCGTCGGATGAACTTTCTTCTCTGCTTCTTCAAAGTGGCGCAGGGTGACGGTTTCCTCACCGGCACGCAATGCAAGCATGCCGGCCTCACGGCAGAGCGCCTCAAGGTCAGACCCGACGAACCCTTCGGTCTGCTTTGCCAGTGTCTGGATGAATATCTCACGCCGTGGTTCTTGGAGCGTGAGCGACCGTTCGTCCATGAGCTCGATCAACCGGCGGCGGCGCATACCGGGAGGTAATCCGGCACCCTTGTTATCTTTCTGTTCGATCATCGCAAGGAGCTCGTCACCATGCACGGTGCGTTCCTTCCCCCAGCGCGCGACAAGCTCGCCTATCGCATCATCGTTGTACCCGGCGGTGCGAAGGACAATCTCCTCGAGTGCTGACCCTTCGAGCGGCATAAACCGTGTGTGGATGGATATGATCTTTTTCCGGTCTTCAAGCGCTGGTTCGCCAAGGTAGACCAGCCGGTCGAACCTGCCCGCCCGCAACAGTGCCGGATCGACAATATCAGGACGGTTGGTTGCGCCCATCACGACAACGTCCTTGAGCTCAATAAGCCCGTCCATCTCGGTCAGGATCTGGTTGAGCACGTTGTCAATGACATGCGAATCGCTGGACGAGCCACGGGCGGGTGCCAGTGCATCAATCTCATCAAAAAATACGATGGAGGGGGCGACCTGCCGCGCCTTTTTGAACACCTCGCGCACCGCCCGTTCGCTCTCGCCTACCCACTTTGAGAGGAGCTGGGGGCCGCGTATCGGGATGAAGTTCACCCCGCTCTCGCTTGCCACTGCCTTGGCGATCAGGGTCTTGCCGGTGCCCGGCGGGCCATAGAGAAGGACCCCCCGTGGCGGCTCGATACCGAGATCTTCAAATTTCTGCCGGTTTGTCAGGGGAAGTTCGATTGCCTCGCGTATCTCTGTTTTCGCCGCCTCCAGCCCGCCAACATCCGCCCATTTGACATGGGAGACCTCGAGCATCACCTCGCGCATTGCGCTCGGTCCCACATCCCTCTGCGCACTCCGGAAATCCGCCGCAAGCACCCTGAGCGTTTCGAGCACTTCCTGAGGGATTTCCTTGGCGTCAAGGTCAAGTGCCGGCAGGTACCGGCGCAGGGCGCGGATCGCTGCCTCACGGGCGAGTGCGGCAAGGTCGGCACCCACGAACCCGTGCGTCTGCTGGGCGAGTGAATCCAGACTTACATCCTCGGCAAGCGGCATGCCGCGGGTGTGGATCTTTAAAATATCAATCCTGTCCGGCTCCGCAGGAACCCCAATCTCAATCTCACGGTCGAACCTGCCGGGCCTGCGCAAAGCCGCATCGATGGCATCCACGCGGTTCGTCGCACCGATCACGACCACCTGTCCCCGCTCCTCGAGCCCGTCCATCATGGTGAGGAGCTGGGCGACCACGCGCCGCTCCACCTCGCCCGTCACCTCGTCACGCCGGGGAGCGATGGAGTCCAGTTCATCGATGAAGATGATCGACGGTGCGTTCTCCCGTCCCTCCTCAAAGACTTCCCGCAGCCGCTGCTCGCTCTCACCGTAATATTTTGAGATCACCTCGGGGCCGGCAATGGAGATGAAGTGCGCCCCGCTCTCGCTTGCCACTGCCTTTGCGATCAGGGTCTTTCCCGTTCCCGGAGGACCGAAGAGGAGTACCCCTTTGGGCGGTTCGATGCCCAGCTTCTGGAAGAGCTCCGGATGGCGAAGCGGGAGCTCGATCGTCTCGCGAAGGCGCTGGAGCTCATCTTTTAAGCCTCCGATGTCTTCATAGGAGAACCGTTTTACGCCCTCGAAACCGGCGGCAGGTTTGTCAGAGAACTCAAGGGTCGTGTTCTTGGTGATGATCACCGCTTCTACCGGCTCGATCTCGACCACCTTGAAAGCAACAATCTGAGGCTGGACAAACGGAAGCCCCAGCATGATCGGCACCGAATCATTCAGGGTTACCGGGAAGTCAATCAGCCCGTTCAGCACATGGGGGTTGTTGGCGATCGGGATCTTCTTGGGAAGGTCCTCGGGGGGTGCAAGGACAACCCGTTTTGCCTCAATCTCGTCAGAGATCGTTGAGATTTTTACCGTATCTCCGATGCTCACACCGGCATTGATCCGTGTGAAGTTATCGATCCGGATCTTACGCTGGTTCCAGTCTTCCACCAGCGCACGCCAGACCTTTGCCACCGTGCGGCGCTTCCCCTCGATCACAACCAGGTCCCCGGGGGATATTTTCAAAAGAAGCATCGTTTCGGGATCGAGCCGCGCCTTCCCTCCCCCCTGGTCGCCGGGATATGCGGAGTCCACCCTCAGTTGAATTTCAGCCATCACCTTAAAGGTCATATACAGAGGGATTTATAGGTACTGTAACGGGTATGCGGTTCCTTGTCCTTGATCCCTTTCATGGCGCAGCCGGCGATATGATTATTGGCGCACTGCTCGGATGCGGCGCCGACCAGAACCAGGTTGCCCGGGCGATGCGATCGCTGGTGGAAGAGCCGGTCATCAGTACGGTCACGCGCTGTGGGATCGCCGCGATCAAAGTGGATACCCGCGCAACCCCCATCCACCGGACCCTTGAAGAGGTCACGGCACGGTGCGCAGAGGCGGACGCCCCCCCGGATGCAAAGGCAATGGCACAGCGTGTTTTTGCACGTATCGGCCGAGCAGAGGAACGGGTGCATGGCACCCGCACGCACTTCCACGAGGTCGGGGCAGATGACGCCGTCGCGGATGTGGTCGGTGCGTGCACCGCACTCTCTTCCCTGGAGGTCAGCGGCGTGGCGGTACTCCCGCTGACCCTTGGAAGCGGCAGTACCACAGGTGCCCACGGCACCTACCCGGTCCCGGCACCGGCAACCCTGCACATCCTTGAGGGCACGAAGATTGCTGCCCGGCTCGGTAACGAGGGGGAGGAACTCTGTACGCCTACCGGGGCCGCATTACTCGCCGAATTTGTTTCGCTCCAGGAACCCGAGATCGGCCGGTATACCATCCGTGCCGTCGGTTACGGTGCCGGGAGCCTCGATCCACCCGACATCCCCAACGTGCTGCGGGCAATCGTTGTCGAGTCCGTTTCCACCGACATGCCGCAGGACCGTGTTGACATCCTTGAGACAAACGTTGATGACGTGAGCGGCGAGGTGATCGCGACGGCGATTGAACGGCTGATGGAGGCAGGGGCGCGGGATGCGAGCGCCATCCCCGCTCTTATGAAGAAGGGGCGTGCCGGTCATCTCGTCATCGTAATCTGCACGCAGGACAAGACCGCGGAACTTGCCGGGCTGATGGCACGTGAGCTCGGCACGCTGGGAATCCGCTGTACCCCCGCGGTCCACCGGTTCATCGCGGAGCGGACCTACGGGCAGGTGGAGGTCGTTATCAATGGCCGGCGGCGTTCGCTTCCGTTCAAGTGCGGCTGGATGGAAGGAAGCATCTACACCCTGAAAGCAGAGTTCGAACCTGCGAGGGCATTTGCCGCAGAACTGAACCTTCCGGTGCGGGATGTGCTGCAGGCCGTGACCGAGGCGGGATGGTGTCTGGTCAGGCAACGGGAAGGATCACCGCATGAAAAGTGACCACGAAAGCACCGGCAATAAGTCACTTGACGCGCTTCTCGGTGGCGGGATTGAGCGGCGGACGATCACCCATTTCGTGGGCGAACCGGCCAGTGGCAAGACCACGCTCTGCCTGATTGCCGCTGTCGAATTTCTCCGCCGCGGACATGCGGTCGTGTGGATCGATTCCGAGGGGTTCTCCGTCGAGCGGTTCCGGCAGATTGCCGGAGAGGATGCAGAAAAGCTTGCTGACCGCTTCATTCTCTACGAACCGGTGGATTTCGCGCAGCAGGGCTCCATGATCCTCGAAGCAGACCGGGTGATTAAGGAACACCAGGCCGGGCTTGTGGTGATGGACTCAGCGACTGCACTCTACCGTACGGAGCTGGACCGCGGCAGGGATGCGATGCAGGCGCTGACCCGCCAGATGCTGATGCTGCTGGGCTATGCAAAGCGCTACAATATCCCGGTGCTCATCACCAACCAGGTCTACGTGGACACGGGCACGAATTCCTATGTCGGCCTCGGCGGCACCGCACTTGAACACATATCGAAAGCGATCGTGCGGCTGAAGAAGAGGGGGGGCATGGGCGAACGGCGGGCATGTCTGGTGAAACACCGTTCCCTGCCTGAGGGCGGAGCATTCAACTTCGAGATGGCAGAGGATGGCATCCATACCCTGCCCTGAAGGAATCTCACGACTCTAGGTAACATCTTAACTATTATATCTTGCTTCAATCGATATTTTTCATACAATGGCTCTGAAGCGGGAGATTACTGCGAAGATTAAGGATCTGCTGAGGCAGCACCCGCAGGGTCTGAGCATTACCGAGATTGTGCGAAATCTCGATATCAACCGGAATACGGCCGGAAGATATCTCGAAAACCTCATGGTTTCCGGGCAGGTGGAGATGCGCCATTTCGGCATGGCAAAAATCTACCGGCTCGCCCAGCGTGTCCCGCTGTCCGCCATGCTCTCGATCTCATCGCAGCTGATCATGCTGCTGGACAGCAGCATGCGGGTGATCTATGCCAATGAGCCGCTGTTACAGTTTCTTGGCACTTCGCAAAAGGACCTGTATGGAAAAAATATTGAGTTCACCCCTTGTCTTACTGTCTTTGATGATGCATTTGATGCGCTGAAAAAACACGTCGGGAACGGGCTTACCGGGAAGGAATGGTCCGGTGAACTCCCGATCCGCAGTAAGGACACCATCTTCTCCTGCCGCATCGCACCCGCCGTCTTTGAGGAAGGGCAGCGGGGAGTATCCGTGCTCTTTGAGGACATCACGGAGCGTAAACGCACGGAACAGAAAGTCCAGGAAAGCGAACGGGAGTTCCGGCAGCTGGCGGAGCACTCGATGGATATGATCGTCAGACTGGCACGCGATGGAACCTGTCTGTATATCTCCCCCGCTTGCCGGACGATTCTTGGATTCAGGCCTGAAGAGATCCTCGGACGGCCCGTGAAGGAGATCCTGCATCCGGACGATAATTCCCTGATCGCAAAGATTCAGGCGCAACTAACAAAGGATCATCCGGTGACAACGGCTGAACTGCGGATCCGGCACAGGGACGGGTACTACGTCTGGATTGAGGCATCGATCCGCGCAATATTCAATAATCGGACCAAGGCGTTGGTCGAAACCTACAGCATCGGGCGCGAAATCACCACCCGGAAACTGGCGGAGGAGGCGCTGCGCGAAAGTGAGGAGCGGTACCGCACGCTCGCAGAGATATCCCCTGATGCGATTATCGTTCACC
>CAZVFG010000008.1:18013-33832 GCA_964626125.1 uncultured Methanoregula sp. | reverse complement strand
CGATCACGATCGCAAGCAGCGTGATTCCGGGCGGGAGCGGGGATTTTTGTGTCGGAGACGATGAAAGAAGAGCGGTCGGTTGCGGGTTCAGCGTTGCATAGAGGTCAACCGTCTGTCCCTTTGCCGGAGTTCTGGTGATGGAACCGGCATAGGAGATATAGCCGTCCTTCTGGACGGTGAATGAGCGGTACGGTGTTCCGGTCACGGAGACCTGCACGCTAAGTATGCCCTGTGCGGTCTTCCCTTTTTCAACACCATCAAACAGGACGGTTGCACCGTCTACATTGCAGTGAACAACAAACCAGCCTTTGTCACCTCCGGGGCCCTGTGGCGTAATTACGACGGGTGCTGCGACCGGGTTCAGTGTCGCGTACAGATCAATGCTCTCGGATTTTTGCGGCATGCGGGGAACGGACCCGGTATACCCTGCATACCCATCCTTCTCGACACTGAAGGTGCGGTAGGGAGTGCCGGTGGTGTAGACCTCGACATAGAGCATACCCTGCGAGGTCTGGCCTTTCACATCACCATCGAACAGGATGGTTGCACCATCCACATTGCAGTGAACAATAAACCAGCCTTTGTCACCTCCGGCACCTGCAGGTGTTGCAGGGGGTAACGGGTTCAGTGTTGCGTACAGGTCGACAGCCTCCCCCTTTGCAGGCACCCGTGGGATGGAGTCAAGAAAGGTCGCATACCCGGGCTTTTCAACCCGGTATGTCGTATACGGGGTCCCGGTGGTGGCTGTGGCAACCGAGAACGTTCCCTGCTCAATCGTCCCCAGATATTTACCATCAAAATAGACACCTGCGCCATTGACATTGCAGTGCAGGACATACCACCCATAATCGCCACCGATATCAGTTCCCGCAGCGGTTGCGGACGGGATGCAGGTTACTGCAAGGACACCGGCAGCAAGCAAAGCCAGGATTAACCATTGGAATTTCATTGCATCTCCTCTTATTGATCATTCATCTTTGAAAATATGGTATAAATACTCACCGTCATGCAAAGGGAAAGGAACAGGAATGAAAAGGAGCACCGCCATGCTATTCCCCGCCTTTGTTTTCCCACGATTTTTCATATCAGGAAAAAGCCGCTACCCGGGGGGAGAGCGCTCACACTTCCTCTTCCCGCTTTTTCCACACGTGAAGCACCCAGAGAAACGACACCGCGGTGGCGATCAGCGTGGAAACGATGAGCATCGGCATGTACCACCACTGCGCCGCCATCTTTCCCTCCATGACCCCGCTGCCGGCAATCGTCGCGAGCGTGTTCGGGACGAGAAATGCCGTACCCAGCACGGTAAGATAGGCAGTCACGAGTGCGAACCGGTTGTTCAGGTTCTGGAGCTGGTTGTTGTAGATGCTCTGCATCACTTCAAGACCGGAGGCGAGCATGGTCGACATCTGCTCGGAGAGCCCGATATGCCGGTCGATGTTATCCGAGAGCATGCCGATCCTCCCCAGCAGCCGCTCGTCATTGCTGATCAGGTCGGAGTCCCCGTAGCGCAGCGACTCGACCACGTCCTTTGTCGCCCACAGGACGTTTAAGTAATCAATCAGCACGTGCTTCATCCGGTAGATGTTATGGGCGACCTTTTTTTTGCTCACCTTCTCTTCGATTAACGACTTACTGATCTCGTCCCCGGCCGTTTCGATCTCGCGCAGGTACTCGAAGTTCCGGTCGTTGTTTTCATCGATGATCCGCTCCAGGAGCTGCGTGATGCGGTCCGCAGTGCTCCCGGTTTCCATCCTCTTAAGGAACTGCGGTGCATACCGCGACAGGCGCAGCAGCCGGTTGAGCTCGATGCTGTGGACGGTAAAGATCACGTTGTTACGGATAAGGATGATCAGCGGATGTACCTTCATCTTCTCGTTCTTCATCGAAACGGCAGGAAGCATGATGCCCAGTTCCGTATCGTGGTCCTCGTATGCCGAGTAGAACCCGCCGATGAGTTTCGATACCGGGATCTTGGAAAAACCGCCCGCCAGCGCAGCGGATTCAAACGCTTTTTCCTGCTCTTCTGCCGTCCAGTCAATCCATGCGATGCTTGCATCGCTGACAACGCTCACGTACTCCCCGAGTGCCCGGTCGGTCAGCCGGTCCACCTGACCATCCTTGTGCAGGATGATGCAGAAGTTTGAGACCTGCGGTGCAGGCGGCGCCGCAACACTCTGCTGTGATAATATTGTCTCCATGCATCTCACCTCGTATCGTGTTCTTAGGGCGTTGGGTGGTCCTCCGGAGTAGGATGGTGCCGTCAAGGTAATAAGGTGTGACTGCTCAACGTCCGATACCCTGGAGGCTGTCAACGATTCTGATGATCATGTCCCTGTTTTTCAGCCCACGGTTACCTGAAAAGAAATTCCTGATTTGAAAGAGGTGATTATCAGAGATTAACCCCCAAATACCCCACGATATATGAAGTATCACTATACTTTCCCACAGGGGGTATCGCAATCGGGCGTGCAGTTCATCCAAGCGATATGGGAACACTTTCACCCCGCGCAAACCTGATGCTTATCAGTCTCAGAACAGCAGGGTTCCGGTGCGATGAGGATCGAACTGCAGAACGGGATCGCGCTCCAGTCAGGCGCATTCAATGCGGTGATCGCACCGGAAAGGGTTATTATCTCCGCCCTCAACAGCCACGCGGACCTCCAGCGGTTCCTGTTCCTCTTTGTGTGCGGCAACTACTCGCGCCTTCTCTCCTCCATCAACCGTACCTCTGCAAACTTCGAGGTCCGCAGGGCATTCACCGCCCACCAGCTCTTCACCATTGTAAAAGAGGCCAGCCACACCATCGTCTTTGTCGAGCACGATCCGACGATGTTTGACGGGGCGGAAAGGATGATCACGCCGGTCTCTGCTGCACTCAGGGACGTGGGGCGTGAGGCGCTCGTGATCCTGTACACGCCGTCTGTAGATCGCCCGTTTTCCGCACTGGTACGCTCGGCTGACCGTATCTTCCAGATCACGCCTGCCGGTGATCCCTCCTGCCGCCAGCACCGGAACGCCCGGTCGTGCCCTCCGGGCGGTCCGCTGCCTCCTGCGCAGACAACGCTGGAGGTGTCGTGATGGGCAGGAGCTTTGCAAGCATCCGGCAGGGCGTGAAGAGCACCGCAGACCGCTGGGCCAGATCAGCGCGGGCACTCAAAAAGGGTGACCAGCCGTACGGTGAGAAGCTCGTCAGGCTCGCCACGATGCATGCAAGCGAGGCATTCTATGGCTGTGATGACCCGCTCGAAGCCGCGGTCTTCTCTGTGCTTGTTGAGATGATCAAGCGGCAGGAGCAGGACGAGCGGGAAAAAAACGATGTGGATCCTTGATTCGGTGTCCCGTGGCGGCGTGGATCTCTGGTACAGGGACGGCACGGTAAAAGAAGTACACTACGAGTACGACCCGCCCTTCTACCTCCACCTGCCCGACCCGCACCCGCACCACGAAATGATCGAGGCGCTGGAGAGTGAGTTCCGTGCAGAGGAGTGCACGTTTACGACAATCTTTGGCGATCGTGCGGGATACAAGGTCTTTGCCGGCCGCACGGTGGCAGAAGCGATCGAGCAGCAGACACGGTACGAGGCGCAGCTCTTCAACGTGGACGTGCGCATCGACCAGCGGTTCATGGCAGAGCGCGGCATATTCCCCTGCTGCACTGATCACGGGTCCCGGTTTTCACCGGATCTCACCTGCGACCTGCGCCTGATGGAAATTCGTATCAGGGACAACCCGGCACGCTCCCCGGTCTGTTCTGATATCGATGTCGTGTGCGGGTGCACCGAACAGCTGCACGGGACGGGGTACGATGTGCTCGCCGGCCTCTTTGCGCTCGTCACCACGTGCGACCCGGACGTGATCCTCATGCCGGATGCCGATGCATGGATGCCGAAACTGCAGAAGCAGGCCCGTGCCTGCGGCCTTGTGATGCCGTTTTCCCGGACCGGGAAGTACCGCACGATGGACGCACGGTCGTACTGGAGTTACGGGCGTGTCGAGCACAAGGAAGCGGCACTCATCCCGGACGGGCGGATCCTGATCGACACGGAGCAGAGCTTCGTGTACCGCGAGGGGGGGCTTGCCGGCGTGCTCATGGCAGCGCGGCTCTCCGGGCTCGCCCCGAACCTCGCGTCCCGGTTCACACCGGGCACGCTCATCTCAGGTTATGAAGTGTACGAGGCGGTAACACGGGGCATTGCGGTCCCGTTCCGGAAAAGCGACGCGGAGAAGGTGCGCCGGTTTGCCGAACTCAGATCTGCAGACCGCGGCGGGATGATGTTCCAGCCTGCGCCGGGGGTCTACGAGGACGTGGACGAGATCGACTTCACATCGCTGTACCCCTCGATCATCGTGCAGTCAAACCTCTCGCCCGAGACCATCGATCACCCGGAAAGGCCGGGTTTTTTACCGGCAGTGCTCGACCCCCTGCTTGGCCTGCGGATCAGGACCAAACAGGCAAAGAAGCAGGATCCCCGGTATGCCGGCATCGATTCGATCCTCAAGTGGATGCTGGTGACCTGTTTCGGGTACACCGGGTATAAAAATGCGAAATTCGGGCGGATCGAAGTGCACGAAGGGATCACCGGGCGGTCCCGCGACATTCTCCTGCGCACGAAGGATATCGCGGAGGCGATGGGGTTCTGCGTCCTGCACGGGATCGTGGACTGCCTCTGGGTGAAGGGGTCGCCCGTCGGAGCGCTGAAATCCCGTGTCGAACAGGCAACCCGGCTGCTCACGGAGATCGAGCACTTCGACTGGATCGTGTTCCTGCCGCAGAACGACGGGTCCGGCTCGTACAGCCACTATTACGGCAGGCTTTCGGACGGGAGTGTGAAGGTCAGGGGGATCGCTGCACGGCGGCATGACACCCCGGAGTACATCCGCTCCATGCAGCGCGACATGCTTGCCGTGATGTCGGGTGCAGCAACGATCGCGGATCTCCTGACCGTGAAGGATCGGGTCAGCGCAATCCACCGGCACGCGGTGCAGGAGCTGCCCCATGCACCGGTGAGCGACCTGGCAATCAACCGGCGGATCAGCAGGCTCACGTACGCACACCGCTGCATTGAGGGGGCGGCAGTGAATGCGTACCGTACGAACGGAGTCAGTGTCGCACCGGGCTCAAAGATCAGCTATGTCGTGAGGGACGCACGGAAGTATCAGGTTGATCCCGCGTGGAATGCCGGGTCATTCGATGTTTCCTACTACCGAGGGCTGCTGGAGAAGGCATGGAAAGAGATAGCGTATGCGTTCACGCAGGGAAATCCGCACCCAACAGGAGATCGCACTGAACGATCAGTCTGGTAACACGATTCACCGGAAATTCACCGGAAAAAATCAGAAAAACCGGGACTCACTCTCCCATCACGGTACAGACAACCGTCCGCTCCCTCCCTGCATTCACATCGAGTTCCAGCAATACGATCTGCTGCCATGTTCCGCAGGTGAGATCCCCACTCTCGACCGGCACCGTCAGCGAGGGGCCGACAAGCGCCGCCTTGACATGCGACCTCCCGTTGCCGTCTCCCCAGCGGGTGTCATGGGCATAGGTGGCATCATCCGGGGCAAGCACGGAGAGTGCCCGTTTCAGGTCCAAAAGAACGCCGGGCTCATACTCAATGGTGGTGAGCGCTGCGGTTGAGTGCCGGACAAAGAGGTGCACGAGACCATTTTTCACACCACTTTTGCTGACGATTTTTTTTACTTCTGGTGTGAGATTGATGATGTCGCCTTCCCGGTGCGATGTTGTAGAAATCGATGTGCGGAACATGAGATTCACAAAAAAGGATATTCTCTTCCTGTCAAAAACAGTTCCTGTCACCATGTCAGTACAATTCAACAGGGAACGGATGCTACACCTATGGCGAAGGCCGCTTCTCCCCCCCACGCATGAGATTCATGGAGAAAAATTCGCCAATAAGAGAGAGGGGATCGAGTCCCTGTGTGGTCAGGGCGAATGAAAAAGGTATGGTTTTTTTTAAAAGGTCAGGGTGTATCCATGTCCTGCCCGTTCTTTTCTCCAGCGGGCAGCGCCTGACCATTGTCCACGTCAGCCGGGACAAACGCTACACCGATGACGCGATCCCCTTCATCAAGGCGCATAATCCGGACGCCTTTTGTGCCGCGCCCGATGATCCGGATCTCGTCTACCCGGGTCCTCATGACAACCCCTGAAGCGGTCATCACGACGATCTCATCGCTGTCCGAGACTGCACGTGATTCGATCACGACTGCGTTTCGTTCCAGAAGGATATTTTTGACACCGGTTGTTCCCCTCCCGTGCCCGCGGAACTCGTCGAACTCGGTCCGCTTGCCGAACCCGGCATCCGATATTGTGAGCAGGCGGTCCTTTTCGACAAGGGTGATCGCCTGGATCGTATCATCAGCCTCCCGCATGCGCATGCCCCGTACACCCACTGCGGTTCGTGCCACGATCCGCACCGTCTCTTCATGGAACCGGAGGCTTCTCCCGAACCGCGTCGTCAGGACAATCTCCTTGGTACCATCGGTCTGTATGACACTCACCAGCTGGTCGTTTTCACGGAGTCTTATCGCGTTTGTCCCCACAGTTCTCGGGTTATCGAATTTGTCCTGCGGGATCTTGATGACCTGCCCGAATTTCGTCGCAAAGAGGAGGTAGTGGTCGTGCCGGAACTCGCGGATCGGGATGACGGTTGTCACCACCTCGTCCTTTACGTTGAGCAGGTTGACGATCGGTTTGCCCTTGGCAACCCGCGAGCTCTCGGGGATCTGGTAGACCTTGAGCCAGTAGACACGCCCGATATTGGTGAAGCAGAGCAGGTAATCTTTCATGCCGGCAACAAATACCGATTCCACAAAGTCCTCG
This sequence comes from uncultured Methanoregula sp., assembly GCA_964626125.1. Taxonomy (GTDB): domain Archaea; phylum Halobacteriota; class Methanomicrobia; order Methanomicrobiales; family Methanospirillaceae; genus MVRE01. The sequence continues at coordinate 26,985 of CAZVFG010000008.1, read as the reverse complement.
TCCTTGGTAGTCATACCGGTGATGCCGTGCCCCCCGCGCCTCTGGTTGCGGTAGGTGTCAAGGTCGGTGCGCTTGATGTAGTTTGCCGTCGTGAGCGAGACGAGCACCGTCTTGTCCTCGATCAGGTCTTCGCTGGAGAGGTCGCTTGTGTCGATCTCGATCCGGGTCCTGCGTGCATCGCCGAACTTCGCGGCGATCTCAGCAGTTTCGCGCCGGATCTCGTCTTTTATATTGGCTTCGCTGGACAGGATTGTGGTAAGCCGGGTGATCTCTGCTTCAAAGCCTTTCTTCTCATCGGTGATCTTCTGCTGCTCAAGCGCCGCGAGCCGGCGGAGCTGCATCTGGAGGATCGCGTTTGCCTGGGGCTCGTCAAGCCCGAATGTTGCTATGAGCCTTGTGCGTGCATTATCGACGGTATCAGATGCGCGGATCGCGGCGATGACCAGATCGATCTTCGAGAGTGCGACTAAAAGACCGTTTAAGATGTGCACCTTTTCCTGCGCCTTTTTTAAATCGAACTCGGACCTGCGCCGGACAACCTCGATACGGTGCTGGACAAAACAGTCGAGTAACCCGTGGAGGGTGAGAGTTTTGGGCTGGTTGTCCACGATCGCGAGGTTGATGACCCAGAATGCGGACTCAAGTGCAGTGAGCTTGTAGAGCTGGTTGAGGATGACCGGGGATATCGTGCCTTTCCGGAGCTCGAAGACAACGCGGACACCCTCCTTGTCTGACTCATCGCGGAGGTCGCTGATGCCATCGATCCTCTTTTCCTTGACCATGTCGGCGATATTTGCGATCCATTGTGCCTTGTTCACCTGGAACGGGAGCTCGGTGACAATGATACGGTCTCCCCGGTTCCCCCCCTCCGATTCCTCAATGGTGGCGACACCACGCACGACCAGTTTGCCCTGCCCGGTGGAGTATACGTTCCGGGCGCCTTCTGTGCCCATCAGGAGACCCCCGGTCGGAAAGTCAGGGGCCGGCATGACCTGCATCAGGTCTTCAACAGTAACCTGTGGGTTATCGAGATACCGGGTCACCGCGGCGCAGACCTCACGGAGGTTATGGGGCGGCATCTTGGTCGCCATGCCGACCGCGATCCCATCCGAACCGTTCACGAGCAGGTTGGGGACCTTTGCCGGGAGCACCGTAGGTTCTTCGAGCGACTCGTCGAAGTTCGGGACGAACCTGACAGTATCTTTTTCAATATCGTGGAGAAGTTCCTCGGCAACCGGGGTGAGGCGCACCTCGGTGTACCGCATCGCTGCTGCCGCGTCGCCGTCTACCGAACCGAAGTTACCCTGCCCCTGCACGAGCATGTGCCGGTACGAGAAGGGCTGGGCCATCTTGACTATCGTATCGTAGATGGAGGTATCGCCGTGCGGGTGGAACTTACCCATGACTTCGCCGACCACCCTCGCGCTCTTCTTGGTGGGCTTGTCGCTCGTATTGCCCATCTCCCACATCGCAAAGAGCGACCTGCGGTGCACGGGTTTCAGACCGTCGCGGACATCCGGGATTGCTCGCCCGATGATGACGCTCATCGCGTAATTGATGTAGGAGGTCTTCATCTCGTGCTCGATGCTGACCGGCTCCACGCGATCCGTGAGCCTTCCGTTCGCGGGAGCAAGGGGATCAGATGTCAAGGTTTGTCACCTCCTTTGCGTGGCGCTTGATAAAGTCTTTGCGGGCTTCTACGTCTTTTCCCATCAGCGTCTTGAAGATCTCGTTTGCCTCCATTGCGTCCTCGATGTTGACCTGCCTGAAGACCCGTTGTTCCGGGTTCATCGTGGTATCCCAGAGCTGCTGGGCGTTCATCTCACCAAGACCCTTGTAGCGCTGGACCGTGACGCCTTTCTCGCCCATCGCCGTCGAGAACTGCTTCATCTCCTCCTCCTTATATGCGTACTTCTCTTCCTTGCCCTTTGCGATCCGGAAGAGGGGGGGCTGGGCGATGTAGACGTACCCCAGTTCGATGAGTTTGAGCATGTACCGGTAGAAGAATGTTAAAAGCAGCGTCCGGATATGGGCGCCGTCCACATCGGCATCGGTCATGATGACGATATGGTGGTACCGCGCCCGTTCGGTGTCAAACTTTTCGCCGATACCGGTGCCGATTGCGGAGATGAGTGTCTGGATCTCGGCGTTTTTGAGGATCTGGTGCTCACCGGCTTTTTCCACGTTCAGGATCTTGCCGCGCAGCGGCAGGATTGCCTGGAACTTCCGGTCCCGCCCCTGCTTTGCAGAGCCGCCGGCTGAGTCCCCTTCGACAATATAGATCTCGCTCTTTTCCGGGTCACGCTCCGAGCAGTCGGCGAGTTTTCCCGGGAGCCCGGCGCTCTCAAGGGAACTCTTCCGCCGGGCAAGCTCGCGGGCGTTCCGTGCCGCCTCACGTGCCTTTGCAGCAGCAAGCGCCTTTTCGACAATAATCGCGAGCACTTTGGGATTCTCATCATAGTATTCGCAGAGCGCGGCATAGACAAGCGAGTCAACAATCCCCCGTACATTGCTGTTGCCAAGGCGCATCTTGGTCTGGCCTTCGAACTGGGGATTTGCCATCTTGATGGAGATGACCGATGTGAGCCCTTCGCGCACGTCCTCACCGCGGATTGCGAGTGCGGACGCACTTTCCTTGATAAGGTTGTTGCGCTTTGACACCGTGTTGATGGCCCGGGTGATTGCCTGCCGGTATCCCTCCAGATGTGTGCCGCCCTCACGGGTGTTGACGGAATTCACGTATGAGTAGATCTTATCATCATAGCCCGTGGTATACTGCATCGCCACCTCGAGCTCGAGTTTGTTCTCCTCATCTTTTCTGGTGATGTCGATCGGTTCGGGGTGGAGGCATTCCACGCCCTCGTTAAGGTATTTCACGAATTCGGAGAGCCCGCCGGCATAACAGTACGCAGCGCGGTCACCCGTCCGGTCATCGGTAATCCGGATCGTGACACCTGAATTGAGAAACGCGAGCTCACGCAGCCGGTGGGCGAGGGTATCGTAATCGAATGCAGTTGTTTCGAAGATCGTGCTATCGGGAAGGAATACGATCCTCGTGCCGGTCACGCGGTACCCGAACTCCGCGAGGAACCGGCGCCGGTTCTCCCGTTCGATCTCGTCGGCTGTTGCAGGTATTGCGGTGATGTCCTGCTGGCCGGGGCGGTTCTGCCTGGGCACCATGCGTGTGAATGCTGCCGGGCTGCCATACCACATCTGGTAGCGGATGAGGAGCTCGTCCAGCGTCTCCTCGCGCTGCGAGATTGGTGCTACCGGCTTTCCCTGCGCAAACCGCATTTCGTAGATATTGCCGTCGCGGAAAACGCGGGCAGTGAGCGATGCCGAAAGTGCATTTACTACCGATACGCCGACACCATGGAGACCTCCCGAAACCTGGTAGGTCGCCTTGTCGAACTTGCCCCCGGCATGCAGGACCGTGAGCACCACTTCGAGAGCGCTTTTCCCGTTCTTCTCCATCCGGTCGACCGGAATGCCCCGCCCGTTGTCATCGACCGTAATTGAGCCATCAGTATTGATCAAAACAGTGATCAGCGTACAGAATCCGGCAAGCGCCTCATCGATCGAGTTGTCGACCACTTCATACACGAGGTGGTGGAGACCCCGGGTGCCGGTACTCCCGATATACATGGCGGGACGCTCCCGCACCGGCGTAAGCCCCTCGAGTACCGTGATGTGGGACGCATCATACGTATCGTTCAAAGAAAACCTCCGTCGAAGAAATCAGACTTTGTCTCAAAAAAAGTCGCGCCAGTATCCGAGCGTTTCACAATAACTATTGGTTTTAATAGAATAAAAGCATGTTGCACCGACGTAAAATGAAGGGGAAAATCCTTATAATAACAGGATTTTTTCAAAGGCCGCATCGTTCACGGTGCCGGTTTCCTGATCCGGCAATGACAGAACCTTAAAAAATCCTGTCTGCGTTCAGTGGTACTTGCCGATGTCCGGTTCCCTGATCCCCAGTTCCCGGTCGATTGCAAGCACGAGCCGGTTGAGCGTTGCGATCACATCGCGTGCATCCTCCTTGTCCATCGTGCCCGGCTGGTGCCAGACCACCTTCTTGCGCAGCAGGGTTGAGAGTTCATCAACCTCGGTGCCTTTGAACCGTTCAGGTACAACGAGTCCCTCAAGGTGGTCGGCGGCACCGAACCATGCCTGCTCCGGCGGGAGGGCGAAGTGTTTTGCGATCAGCATGATGGTCGTGATAAACCCGTGTCCGAATGTGCTCTCCATGAAGAGATGATGGGGCAGGAATATAAAAAAGGGATGGTCTAATAAAGACGGACTGCGGTCAGCCAGATCATGACGGGGACGGTTATGGAAAACGCACAACAGATGACAAGAAAAGTCCAGTCAATCGCACGAAGCGGCTTTTTTACAATGAAGATATGGCTGTCTTTCCCATACCCCCGGCAGAGCATACTCGTGTAGACGCGTTCACCCTGCTGGTATGACCGGATGAAAATAGTGCCAACCGTATACCCGAGCTGTTTTATCCGGTAGCGGTACGGCAGTGCGGAGTTGAACGGGTCAAAACACCGTGTGGCAAGCGACTCATTGATCTTGCGGTACATGTAACCGAATACAAACAGATAGCGGATCATCATCCCGAACGTGAGCGCGAACTCGGGAGGCAGCCCCATGCGCCCGGCACCTTCGAGCATGTCATGGAGCTTTGTCGTGGACGAGAGCAGGATGATGGCGGAGACACAGACAACAAACTTCACCAGCAGAATGGCGGCAAACTCGATCGATTCGGCATAGATGTGGATGCCAAAGGGGAGGTTGGCAATCACGTGGAATACCGGATAATACCGGTTGGTAAAAAAGATCTGGAAGAGGATGATAAAGAGCCCGAAGGGCAGAACCATCAGCAGGCGCTTTGCGTAGACAAGTACCGGGAGCATGGAGAGTGCCCACAGGAATGCAAAGAAGGCAAAAAAAATCAGACCAACGGTAAAGACAGCAGGCGTGTACGGGAGCGCAACCATTGCGATGATCAGCGCGAGCATGCTTACGATCTTTACGCGTGCGTCGAGCCGGTGGATGATACTGTTTTTATACGCCGTTTTCTCAATGTAAAAGAGTTCTTCGATCATTGTCGCGGAGTATTTTTTTGGGAACCTTGGTAGGTACGTATCAGCGCCCGTTCAGCATCCTCATAGGTGTATGCCATGGGGACCGGCACACCATTGTCATTCAGAGAGCGGATCAGTTTCGGCAGCACCGGCACATCGAGCCGGACCGAGCGGAGCATGTCAGGCTGTAAAAAGATCTCTTCCACGCTTCCCTCTGCGACAAACTGCCCCTTGTTCATGACATACACGTAATCTGCAACCTCGGCGACCATCGAAACATCGTGAGTGGAAAAGATTACCGTCATCCCGTACTGCTTTGAAAGAGAGTTGATGAACGTGAGAAGGTCATGAACGCCCCTGGGGTCAAGTCCGGCGGTGGGTTCATCAAGCACGAGCACTTCAGGCTCCATCGCAATAACGCCCGCGATTGCGACTCGTTTCTTTTCACCGCCGCTCAGGTGGTGCGGCACCCGGTGGGCAAGGTCTTCGATGCCGACGAGCTTGAGCGCTTCATGGACCCGGTGGTGGATTGTTTCCTCGTCGAGCCCGAGGTTGGTGGGACCGAATGCGACATCCTGTTCGACGGTCGGTGAAAAGATCTGGTCATCCGCATTCTGGAATATGATCCCCACAAACTTCCGGACCTCACGGATATTATCCTTGGTAATTGGTTCGCCACGGATCAGGACCGAACCTGAAGTCGGTCTGAATATCCCGTTAAAACATTTAAAGAGCGTGCTCTTGCCGGCGCCGTTTGACCCGATGACAGCAATACGGGCATTGCGGGGAGCGATAAAGTTCACGGAGTGTAACGCCGTTACGTTGCCGGGATAGACATAGGTAAGATCGCGGGTCTCAATCAGGTGCATGGGGAAATCCGGGTAGTATTGGTTTTTTTATAAAAAAACCTTCTCAATGTTGCCGGGTGATAAACCGGCTGATACCAAAACCGAGAATGAAGAGGACCAGCACACCAAAGATGATCGCAAGCACTTCACCTGGTTTATCCAGTCCCGGCAGGGAATAATCGGGAAGGGGGGCCTCCCATGAGAACGTATTGCCGGTCTTTTCTGCAACAGCCGCTTCTGCCAGAACCGCCTTTGATTCGTCAATGTGCACGGTAGTTGTATCCTTTGCCCCGTATGCAGAAAGGAACGTACTGTCCAACCCGTCAGGATACGTGGACGCGTAATACGGCGCAAAGATCGCAACGGCAAGGGCAATCGCGATACCGGCAACAATAACCATATCCTTTGTCTTGTTTGTTCCGGCGGGACGTTCGCTGCCAACGATATCGGGGCGTGCGTGGATGATGAGCGAGAGCGCAAATGCTGTGACACCGCCTTCGATAATCCCGATGACGGCATGGTAGACGCCCATGGTGACAAGGCCAAAGGCAAGCGGCAGGGTGCCTGCAACCGCAAGCTCGACAGCACAGACAATGGAGGGGATAAAGAGCGATATCCAGCCTGCAATGAATGCCGCACAGAACCGGTTGTGAAAGACGGTATTGACGGACCGGTACGTGTAGAACCCGAGAAATCCTCCCAGCACACCCATGTTGATGATGTTTGCCCCCATCGCCGTGATGCCCCCGTCACCGAAAAAGATCCCCTGCAGGACAAGAACGAGGGTGAGGATGAAAACGGCAGCAAATGGTGAGCCAAGTACGATCGCAGCAAGTGCTGCCCCGACAACGTGCCCGCTTACGCCACCGGGAATAACGGAGATCGGAAGAGCCATGTTCAGTGTCTGGATAGCGAAGATGCCGGCTGCAAGCACCGCAACAAGCGGCACCTTCTCCTCGCTCATCTCGCGCTTTGCCCAGCGGAGCGAGAGTGCGATAAAGACAAGTGCGATGATCCAGTAAACAATAGCCTGCGAGATCGGGAAGAAGCCGTCGGGGATGTGCATAGTGTCAACCTGTATGTTATTACTTTTGTCAAATTATGTAGCACCGAATAGTTAAAAAATATTGTGATTTATGATTTGGTTCAACGATTATCTGAGAATGTTTGAAATATTAAACGTATTTTGAACCTATTCTCACATAAATTATCATAAAAATTCTGTATGAGCCGTTTGATCCATCGTGGTTCCAAGGGGTACCTCATACAAAATCGGGATCCGCAAAGAGCCACCGGACAGATAGGCGAATTACCTGTCCTGCGACTACCCCAAAAGGTATCGCAAGGCGAATTACTGCACCTGCGTTTATTCAAAGGATTGAAATTTCAGGTAAGGTTCTGAGCGTATCGTAAGAGAGCAATGAACGTGATCAATCAGGTAAAAACTCATCATATCGTATGATATTTGAATTAGTTAAGAAAAGTTGGTATCCCCCCAAACTTTATGCCGCACCACCACCAACCTACGACCAATGGAATCCGATGACGGGCTGGCGCTCTCCTCCAGAAAGGTGGAGTACCTGAAGTATATTTTCGGGCGGAACGGCACGGTCCGGACAAACGAGATCGCGGCGCACTATAGCATCGACCCGTCCACGGTGACCAAGACCGTTGCCGAGCTTGCAGACGCCGGGTACCTCTCCCACGCACCGTACCGGGGGGTCTGCCTCACAAAGCAGGGAAAACGGTGCGCAGAATTTCTCATCAAGCGCCACCGGATCCTCAGCCTCGTGCTGGTGCGATATGGACTTTCTGATGAACAGGCATGCCGCGAGGTCTCGCGGTTCGAGAGCCTCGTGTCCAGAGCAGCAATCGACATGATGTGCCGCGCGATGGGTCATCCCAGTCAGGGGATCTGCGGGGAGATCACGCACGATGCCGGGTGCATGACCGGGCAGGTTGATTCGTGAGATGCATGCAGAATCACACTGGTTTCAATTGAACAGGGAGCACCGGAAGGAGGAATGAAGGATGAGCGCCACGATGATCTCGCAGCACATTCCGGACCTTGACCTGATCACCTCATACGCCGAGCATCAGGTTTCCTTCTTCTCACGGGTGAGCCCGTGGACAAAACTGGGCGGGCTCGTGCTCGTGATCCTTTTGATCACGATCACCCGCAACCTTGCCATCTGTTCAGTGCTGTATATCGCCATCCTCGCGATGTATTATCTCGCAGGTCTGCCGGTGAAAAAACTCTTTGCATGGTACGCCCTGCCCGTTATCTTTGTCCTCTCGCTGGTCGGGCTTCTGGCGTGGAGCGAACCCGGGACTCCGGTCTTTTCATTCGCGGTTGTTGGTGTCACCATCGCGCTCACTGATACGGGTGTCCTGCTGGTTTTCACGTTGCTCCTCAAGGCCCTGATCTCGGTCACGTACTCCCTTTTTTTCCTGATGACGACAAAATACGAGCATTTTGCCGGCATGATCTCCCGGATCTTCCCCTCGCCGCTCGACCAGATCTTTTTAATGGCATACCGGTTTGTGTTTTTGACGCTTGCCATGACCGGTTCGATGCTCAAGGCCGTGAGATCCCGGGGAGGGGGTCTTGTCCATTCCATCCGGATGCAGGGAAGAATCTTTGCCGAAGTTTTCGCGCTCGTCTTCATCCGCTCGTTCGATCGGGCAGAGCGCGTCCACAAGGCGATGATCGCACGCGGCTACCGCGGGACATTTTCGGCCGGGAGCGCCATTCCGCGACCGGGGCTGTCCGGGTATGGCGTGCTCGGTGCGTTTTTTTTCGCCATCGCCGTGATCGTGTGGATGGTACCCAATACCGGGAGCTGGTAGGCAATGACGGTGATCCGCAGGGACCCGCACGCCCCGCACTGCCCGCCGCTTGACCGTGAACGGGAACTGATCCATGTCGACTGTGCGAGCCATACGTACCCGGATGGCAGTATCGGCATCCATGACATGTGCTTCTCCGTCCTCAGACACGAGATCGTCGCGCTCTGCGGACCGAACG
>CAZVFG010000008.1:8012-17913 GCA_964626125.1 uncultured Methanoregula sp. | reverse complement strand
CTCGAAGCGGTGGGAGCCGCGGATCTTGTCCACAAGCTGCCCAACTACTTAAGCGGCGGGCAGAAGCGGCTGGTCTCGATCGCCGGGATCCTTGCGATGAGACCGAAGGTGATCGCACTCGATGAACCGACCTCGGATCTCGACCCGGTCCATTCGGAGCGGATCGAAGACCTGATCACCGATCTCAAGGAGCGCTTTTCCATCAGTGTCGTGATCGCCACCCATGACCTTGACTTTGCCGCACGGGTCGCAGACCGAATCTGTCTGGTAAAGAACGGCTCGGTCTTTGCCGAAGGCACGCCGGCAGAGGTCTTCTATGATCCGGCGCTGATTGCAGATGCAGGGCTGAAAGTCCCGCAGATCGTCCGTGTCTATCTCGGATACTGTGCCATGCACGGCATAGAGCCAAAAGAGCACCCGATCCGGATGGAGGAACTTCTTGCCGTCCTGCGGAAAAATCCCAAGGGATGTCGTGAAGGAAATTTGGAGTGAGCCCAAATTTTTCAGAACCTTGATATTTTCATCCGGTGATTAAGAGTGGGAAGAAAGAAACTGCAGATGCGAACACCAGATCAGTCGGTTGTTTATGGCGCATATCCATCTTGAGGACGGATCGTTCTCCCTCTTCTGGGTGATTGTCTGGTGGGCAGCCACGATCATCCTGATCGGCATATCGCTGTACCTGTTGCGGTCCGGGAAAAGAACCGACCACAGGAAGATCACGATCGCTGCCTTCTGCACCGCTTCCGCTTTTGCCATCTTCCAGGTCGCGATCCCGGTCGCCGGCGGAGTCCACCTCAATATAACCCCGCTCGTGGGCATCCTCACGGGTCCCGCTGCCGGCTCCCTGATTGTTTTTGTCGTCAACATCATGACCGCGGCGATCGGGCACGGCGGCTGGAGCATGATCGGGGCAAATACGCTGGTAAATATCACCGAAGTGCTGGTTGCGTTCTTTCTCTTTTCCCTGCTTGGAAAAATTACTAAAAGCCCCTTTGCCCGTGCCGCCACCGCAACCTTTGGAGGGCTTTTTTGCGGGAATGTCGTGATGGTCGGGATCATCCTTGTCTCCGGTGTGCAGGGGGTTACCCAGAGTTCCGCCACTATCCTTGCCGGGCTCTCGCTGGTTGTCGCCATCAACCTCGCGGCCGCGGCATTTGAGGCGGTGATCACCGGCTTTGTGATCACCTTCCTCCAGCGGGTCCGCCCGGATATCCTAGGGGGAAAACAAGACAATCCCGGCAGGTAAGGTACTACAGCACGGTTCCGGCAGGTCGCCGGTTACCCCAGCAGTGAGCGCAGCCCGGTCCTGATCAGAGGCCCCATACAGTGAAGCATCGCCGGGTTCCGCATCAGTTTTTTAACAAGCACTCCGGGCCGGTCCATATCCCCGTACCGCACGATGGTCGAAAGGATGTCCGGGTCATTCAGCGCCCGGATAACAGTATCGATATCCTGCGAGGATAATTTCTGCCGCATCCCAAAGAACCGGAACCCGATCTCAAGTTCCCGCCCGAAGTCCGCCTTCCATCGCCGCTCGTAGTCAGCGAGCACCGTGTCATCAACCGTCCCGCGTTCACAGCACTCAGCCGCTACCTCCGCCGCATGCCGTGCAGAGCGGATACCGGTATATACCCCGCCACCCGATGTTGGTTTTGCAAACCCCGCTGCATCACCCACGAAAAGCGTACGGTGCCCGTAGGTGCGGGGCATCACGCCGAGCGGAAGGGTGCCGGTGACAAGGTGCGTGCCGCTGCCCCCACCGAATTTTTTTATAAATGCAGCGAACCGCCCCGGTACCTGCGTCTGCCCGCAGAGACCGGCGCGGACCCTGCCCTCACCAATCGGGATCGCCCAGCCGAAGAACTCCGGTGACGCATTCGGATACAACTCCACGAACCGCGAATCGCAGTCGTGCCTCACATCCGCCTGGATCCCGCCAAGGTACACCTTCGCACGTTCCATCCCGAGCAGACGGGCGATCGTGCTGCGCGGACCGTCGGCTGCAATCAGGACCCGGAACCGGTACTCCTCATGCCCGTGCACTCCCCGCGTACTAACGATAATTCCCTGCACGCCACACACTGCCGTCTTGAGCCGGAACTCTGCTCCTGCGTTCGCCGCCGCTTCCGCCATCTCCCGGTCGAGCGCTCCACGGTCTACGACGGATGCCTTCGTCGCCTGAGCATCGATCAGGAGTTCACTCCCCCTGCCGGACACGATGCGGACCCCCTGCACGCGGTTCAGCACGGACCGCTCCGAGACCCGGCACTCCTCAAATGCGGCGTTTGAAAGCAGCCCGGCGCACTGGACCGGGTATCCGACGGTACCATGTTCCTCGATGCAGAGCGTCAAAAGCCCTTTTTTTGCGCATTCGCGGGCGGCGGCACTCCCTGCGGGACCGGCGCCTACCACAATAACATCGTACATGATGCCTGGCTCCTATGATCGGGATCGTTCATATGCCTTGGAGGAGGTGATGATGACAGGTATTGCCCGCTCCGGTTGTCAGGAAAGGGTAGTCTGACATGCCTTACTGCTGACCGGGAGATTGCCGGAAGGAGTCCGGGAGTTTTCCTTTGAGGATCAACATACCGAGAGCCAGCGAGAAGATACCAAAGACAAAGGCAAACACCCCGAATGTCGTCTCGAGATAACGCACGCGGGTTGCCGGAACAAGATAGAAGACGATTATAAGGAGGAGGATGCCGGTGCCTGCCATTCCCAAAAAGAGATAATAGTAGTACCGGGTTCCGGTGATGAAGCGCTCAAGATCGAAGATGCCGGTAACAAACGCCCAACCTGCAATGATCAGGGCAAACGCAAATGCGACGATCCCGGGGATTACCAGGGACAGAAGACCAACCGCGAGGATGCCTAAGGAAAGCCAGAACCAGACGGAAGTATCTTTGGGGTGGGACGTGACAGCAAAAGAAAAGGCGAGAATGCCTGCAGCTATGATGAACAATCCGAAGATGGTAAAAAATGTCCCAAGGGTAAAACCCGGAAAAATTACGATCATGATCCCGAATATGATTCCCAGGATCCCTTTTAAAAAGAACATATCCTCGGTATACATAATCTCACATCTATACCGGTTTGGCGGGGGTATACAATAATTATTGTTTTCAATTCACATGGATGCTGAGTCGCAGGTTATGGGACACAGCAGGAAGGAACGTCCTACCTTGCAAGCCAAAAAAATTCTGCAGGATTTGATCCAGAAAGACTCATGATTTTTTCTCGACCTTCCACTCACACTGAGCATCGCCGGTGCATATCCCTTTTGCAAAGCTGATCCGGTATGCCGGATTGATACTTGCGACAGCCGCATCCGTATACGTCCTGCAGGATGGCAAAACCGTTTTTTCATCGATCCCCATTGCACGTGCACGGTTTACCATCGGGCAGCTCTCAAGCGTCAGGACAGCCGCGTCCCCTTTTTTTTCCTTGATCCCTCCTTTGTCCATCTCCGGTCCCATAAACAGGACAGAGAGCGTGGAAAACGTTTCGGCCACGCTTTTTGCTGAATGTACCGGAAACCCGAATGCCTTTGCAAACACCCCCTGCCCGCTGCCTGCGGCACCCCAGATCTCATTCATGGCATTGCTCAGTTCACGTTCATACATCTCGCCAACAACTTTTTTGAAGGCCATTGAGTAGGCAAACGGGAGATCGTTTGCCGCACGCGTTGCGATCATCCACCGCATCTCCGCGGGAATTTTTTCTATCCCCGACATCGTTCTACCTCCACCCATACCACATGTACAGGTATGCAACACTCTCCTGTAGCCAACCTTATAATCGTTTTCCTGATACTGATCGCACCGCCGGTATAGCCCCGGAGGTCTTTGTCAGCGACCTTGGGCAGAGCAGCGTTACGATAAGGGTCAGGGTCTGGTTCCCGTCGGTATGGGCAAATACGCAGGACGACGTGTCACTCAGGACTGCCATCATCCCGCAGCTCAAAGCCGCTCTTAAAAAGGCAGGCATCGAGGTCCCCTTCCCCCAGCATGAGATCTGGTTCGGCAATGTACCACCACCTGCCGGCGCAGAAGGTTCAGTGTACAAAAAGGCGTGAACCCAATCTGATCAAAAAACCCGATCCTAGTACGGATCGTCAGAGCACCCGCACCAAAAGAACCTGATGCCGGTCACGCGTTCGATCCCGTACAGTGCGGCAAAGAAGAGCAATGCGTAAAGGATGAAACTGGCCACAAACCGGGTCCAGCCGGTCAAGCCTGCCGCCGCAACGAGGAAGGTGGAGAGGTAATCGGCGATCACAATCGCCGTCAGGATGCCAAGAAATAAGACTGACCATTTTTTGACCGTTTTCATTTCCATACGTAAGTATCAACACGGATCTTATTAAAGGGTGGAACCGGCACCCCGCACTTCAGTACAACCGGAACACAATGCTCATCTCCTTTGCGTATGATCACACTCTATGGCACTTCAGACTGACGGGAAGGGTATCGCAACATTGCTGGATGAAATCTCAGGCACCATAAAAAGCGGGCTCGATACGGGAACAACCGCTTCCATCCTGTACCGGATCGGATGCCCGGTTCCCGAGGAATCGCTGCTTGCAGAGATGAGACTCTACAGCGAATACCTCCCGATGGCACATGAATACCCGTTTACTGAGGAACAGCGATACCTGCATTTTCTCTGGGAGTCAATGGAGCGATCCCCCCTCTGCCTTGCAACCAACTTCTCGTTTCCCTTCCGCAGGATGATTGCCAAAAAGCTGTTCAGGAGATGCGGGAGGAATTTTTGTTGCGAGAACGGTGTGAGGTTCAACTTCGGACAGTTCATTGAGGTGGGGGACGATGTGTTCATGAACGCAGGCACGTTTATCGACAGCAAAGGCGGCGTCACCATTGGCAAATCCGTTGGATTTGGGGAGTATGTGCGGATCCTGACGCACACCCATTCAGAATCCGATCATACCGAACGAACCTATGGGCGCGTGATCATCGGGGACTATGCCAAGATCTACACGGGCGCAATGATTTTCTACGGGATCAAAGTGGGTGAGCAGGCAATCGTTGCGGCAGGGGCGGTCGTGACCAAGGATGTCCCTGCCAACCATGTCGTTGCCGGCATCCCGGCAGAAGTCATCCGGGAACGGCATACCGAGGGCCGGCACCATGAGCAACTGAACCACCGCTGGCTCTTTTCCGGTGCATTTCAGGACGAATAAACTCATTTTATTACTCGTATCTTTTTTCAGGTTCCCTTTTTTACGACGCGCTGTAACCGCAGGTCATACGGCCCCTGCAGTTCATCACCCTCTTTATCAAACGGCCACAATTTTCCTCCGGTCTCTCAATAAACAGGCATATAAAAGATTACGATATATTTTTGATTGACAGGTCGTTATCATGTATGCCCGGTATCGCGATTGCCGGAGGTTGGTTCCATGATCATTCTGGTCAGTGATAATCCCGGACAGATCGAGGCACTCTGCACCCAGTTCAAACAAAAAGGGTATCTCTATTCGGTAGTCCCGGACGAGACAAAAGCGGTTGCGGCCGCAAGAGCAGACCACACCAGTCTGCTCCTGATCGATACCACGGGTACATCATTTGATGGTTTCGGACTCTGCAAAACAATCAGGACCGATGAGACCCTGCGAGGTCTGCCGGTGCTCCTCCTCACCAGTCTTGGAGACGTCAGCGTGCTCTTAAAAGTGCTGGATTGCACGGCGGACGCATTCATCACAACACCGTTTGAACCGCAGTCCCTGCTATCGACCATCGATGATCTCCTGAAGGCACATGAAGGGAAAAAGCCATCATCTGCGGTCAGGACACGCTTTGTGGTCACCGATGAAAACAGGAACTATTCGGTTGTTGCAGACCGGCGCCAGCTCCTCGAATTTCTCTTATCAACATTTGAGCTCGCAGTACGGATTCGCGGTGAACAGGAACAGACAAAACATGAGATGCTGGGAAAATTGAGGGGGCTTTCCGAGAGACTTTCGGCGATTACCTCAGAGCGCGACACAACCGTCCGCAACCATCACAATGAACTGGAGGAGCGCAACCGGACCATAACCAGACTCACCACCGCCCTCGAGGAAAAAGAGCTGGAGGAATCGCTCCTGCACACTCAATCAGAAAATTTTTTACAGGATCTCAAAAAAAAGGATGCCGTGATCGAGGAACACCAACGCCTTCTTCAGGAAAAGAGCGTGAGGGTGGCAGCTCTTGAAGGACAGGTCGCAGCACTTGCAGAGGAGAAAGAGCGTGCAGACCGGGACATGCACCACCAGATGGACGAACTGAATGCCGGAATTGAGCGCCAAAAAAGCGACCTTGCCACTGCAACAAAAGCGCTTGAACAGGAACAGCAGGTGCGTGCATCGACAGAAGCGGAACTGGCAGATCTCCGGACAAGGTATGCAAGTGCCCGGCAGTACCTTGATTCCGCATCCCGTGATATTGGTGTCCTGAATACGGCCCTTTCCGAAGAGAAGGAAAAACAAAGAAAGGTTGAGGAACGACTGAACGCCGTGATCAAAGAGAGCGGGGACAAGGACCGTGCCATTCAGGCCCTCAGGGATGATCGTACTGCACTCAAAAACGAACTTGACGAGAAGAAAACCACGCCTTCGGCCAGCGATGAAAAATCTACCGCACCATCACAAGGAATGATGAATTCAGGAAGTGTGCCACAGAGATCAGGCACGACCCCACCGTTTGCACTGGCAGAAGAACACGAGCAAAAAGAGCCAGAACCCCTGCTTCCCCTGCCACAAGCAGCCCAAATGAAACTACCACAACCGGCACCATCCGTACCATTGCCTGAAGAACCGACGCAGGAGCCTGATGTGCCGGTCGCAGAACCACAATACCGGAAATCCCCTCCTGAAAAAGAAGGAAAAGATACCGTCGTGGATACCAACCGTGCGATGAAAAATCAGTCCGCCGGGCCACCAGGGGACTGGACGGTGAACCGTAACCTCTGGTTTGACATGATCAAATGGGTCCACCATACTGACGCCATATCTCCCGACCAGCGGAAAGAACTGCTTGACAGCCTCATGAAAACGAGCAGGCTCGTGCAGCAGGGCAGGCATCTCACCAGCAGGCAGGAAGAGATTATGAGGACACTTCTTGTTCACCTGCAGGCATTAGGATACCGGTTTCATTGAACCGTGCCCAGGGCTGAAAGGACACCCCGAGAAATGAACCTCCCTGAAGGGTAGTACATGTGCCGTCAGGATAGGAAAAATATCCTCATCACCGCTCCACCGGGCACCGGTAAGACAACGCTGGTCCGAAAGGTCGCAGATAGCCTGAAGGATATGGATCCTGTCGGATTTTACACCGCTGAGATGCGTGTCGGGGGTATCCGGCAGGGATTCGAGCTGGTAAGCTTATCCGGTGAGCGCCGTATCCTCTCTCATGTCACGATCCAAAGCCCGCACAGGGTCGGAAAGTATGGTGTGGATCTTGCCGGTTTTGAGGAGTTTTGTACAGCGCTTCGACTGTTTGATCCAGGTCATCCGCTCATCATCATTGACGAGATCGGGAAGATGGAGTGCATGTCAGCGCAATTCCGGCAGATGGTCGAGGATACCCTTGTATCAGATAAGCTCCTCCTTGCGACTGTTGCGCTGAAAGGCGACCGGTTTATCGAAGGGATCAGATGCCGGGATGATGTTGAACTGGTCACATTATCTCAACAAAACCGCCACATGCTCCCCGGTCTGATCATATCAAAGATCAGAAAAATGGTCGGAGAAGCTGAGAAGGGGACCGGTCCTTTGACCTGAAAAAAGGAACGACCTGGCCTTGCAGCGGAAGGGCCTCCGTCCCCCCAGTGCCAGACCCGCATCAGGTCACAACCGCCTTCCTGAACCGCCACCATGCAAACAAAAACGTGATCGCGGCAAACAGAACGAGACCGGAGAAGGACAGAGCGATCTCTCCGGAAGTATATGAATAATGTTTCCCCAGGGCGAGGAAATCCGGGCCAATCGCAAAGTACCGGATGCCATTGATCATCAGGGTCATGGGATTGTAGACCGAGAGGGTTTTGAGGATCTCGGGGAACGAGTCGATCGGATAGAGTGCATTGCTGGCAAAGAAGATTGGCATAGTCAGAAGCGTGATGATCCCCTGAAGCCCCTCGGGACTCTCCATGGAGACCGCGATACCGGCGGAGAGGAAGAGGAACCCCAGCGCAAAAATCCCGACAAATGCCAGGATGCCCAGCACCCCGATCACAACCTGCATGGCGCCAAAGCCGGCAAAGAATGCTGCCCCGATGAGTATCCCGAAGACCATGATGATGATCACCTGAATAAACGATTTCGTCACTCCCGACAGTGCTATCCCGAAGATGATGTGGTTCCGGTTCATCGGGCTTGCGAGGATCTCTCGCATCAACCCCCAGTTCTTGTCAAACAGGATCACGATCCCGCCAAAGAGGCTGGTAAACAGGGTCGTCATCGCAATAATCCCGGCAGCCATAAAGGTGAGGTACCCCACCGCATACATACCCGGCGGAACCGGGACTCCCGCCATGAGCCTGTCGAAACTGCTTGACATGGCGATGCCAAAAAACGCCAGCCAGAGCGCCGGCTGGAGCAGCGAAGAGACAAGGAGTGTCTTAAACCGGACAAACCGGATCATGTCACGCCAGTAAATAGTCGTAAAGCCGTAGGACATGTTAATGACCTCCCGGGCGCATGGTGAGATAGACGGATTTTCCCTCGGGTTCGTCGCGGAGTTCCTTTCCTGTGTAAAATACAAAGACGTCATCCATCGAGGGTTTCTTTAGGTTGATGGTAAAGAGCTCGATCCCCCTGCCGCGGAGCGCGTCGATAATGACAGGGAGTACCTTGGTCCCGTCGTCGTTGACCATCAGGATAAACCCTTTCGTTTTGGATTTAATGTCCCGGACACTCGGCAGACCCTGTAAGATCCGGATCGCTGATTCGTTATCGCTGGTCTCCAGGTAGATCAGGTCCTGGCCCAGCGTATTCTTGAGCCCGTACGATGTGCCGGTGATGATAATCTTCCCGTGATCGATGATGCTGATCCGATCGGAGAGCCGGTCGGCCTCGTCCATGTAATGGGTGGTGAGAAATATCGTCGTTCCTTCGTTGTTGACACCCTTGATGTAGTCCCACATCCGCATCCGGGTCTGCGGGTCAAGGCCAAGAGTCGGCTCGTCCAGAAAGAGCACTTTCGGCCGGGTCATGAGCCCCCGGGCGATCTCGAGCCTGCGCTTCATGCCCCCGCTTAAGTTCTTGGTCCGTTCATCCTTCTTTGCGTCGAGCTGGACGAGTTCGAGCAGTTCATCGATGCGTTTCCTGCGTTCCTCGCGGGGCATATTGTAGAGCCTGCCATGGAATTCGAGTATCTCCCGGACAGTCATGTCCCGGTCGAGCGTGATATCCTGGAAGACAACCCCGATCGATTCGCGGACTTTCTGCGGGTCTTTTGTCACATCAAAGCCCGCGACGCTCGCCGCACCCTTCTGGAGGGAAAGGAGCGTGATGAGGATATTGATCACCGTGCTCTTGCCTGCACCGTTCGGTCCGAGAAACGAGAAGATCTCGCCCTCCTTCACAGCAAAACTGATCCCGTCAACCGCTTTGAAGTCGCCGTACGAGTGTTCCAGATTTTTTACTTCGATGACGGGGTGCCCGCCCGATTCTCGTGTTCCTGCCATATATCCTTTTTGTCCCTCCCGGTACCCGCGTGTGCTCCACATAGGTTCGTGTGGCTCGTATTTACGCGCGATGTTTGTGCATATATCACGTACTTCTCATCTCACCACGTGATTTTTTCGTATCCTTTCTTTTTCCCTACAGTACCAGTGACTGATATATCAAACGGAAGGAGGAGAGAGTCATATCAGGGAAATGGAGAACAAGACG
>CAZVFG010000008.1:0-7912 GCA_964626125.1 uncultured Methanoregula sp. | reverse complement strand
TATTAACACCGGCAAGGGATAATGCACCGGTAATCAGGAGTACTCCTGCCATGACGGAACCCTGGTGCAGAGGAATTTCACCTCTGAACGTGCAGCAGATCAAGATAGCAGTCGAAGGCACCTGCGAACTCTGCCGCGAGTATATCCCGCTCCCGCTGCTCGAACTTCACGGTATCCCGTCAGACAAGGAGCCACGACAACCGCAACCCAAAGAGCGTGAGCGCAATATTCTCGTGGTCTGTTCCACCTGCCACCGCCATATCCACGAACTGCCGGTGCCGGGGCAAAAACTCCGGGCGCTGATTGACAGGCGCCCGTTTGCGGTTCGAAAAGAGATTCTTCACGCGCTCGGATATGTCCCGAAACACTATTCGCCACCGGAAGATATCGATATCGCCCGTGTTTTTGAAGAGACTACGAGAAATTCTCCAGGTTTCAACCGTTAAAGCAGAGGCTTTTTTTAAAGGTTGCCAAGGGAATCCTGTTGATTATGAACACGACACCGGCATTCGTCATTTCAGGTAGATCGGATCCCGCACCCGGAGCTGCCGTGCTTTTCATGATACCGCTGGTGGTACTCCTCTGCACGCCAGAAAGTCTGTGCGGGCATAATTTCTGTGATGACCGGGCGCCGGAACCTGCCTGACCGGTCCAGCCGTTCCCTGCATGACTCTGCCGCTGCCTTCTGTTCGGGGGTATGATAAAAGATAACGGACCGGTATTGTGTCCCGATATCGACACCCTGCCTGTTGGGAGTTGTAGGGTCGTGGATACAGAAGAAAACGCCCAGCAGGTTCTCATAGGAGACCTTCGCGGGATCGAATGTGACCTCGACGACCTCCGCGTGCCCGGTTGTGCCCGTGCAGACATCCCGGTATGTCGGGGAATCAGACGTTCCCCCCATATACCCGACCGCAGTGTTAAGAACTCCCACAACGTTGCAAAATGCAGTTTCAACGCCCCAGAAACAGCCCGCACCAAAGGTCGCCTTGAGAATATTTTGACCGGTTGCCGGCACTGGTGACATCGCGTGAATCCTCAATCATCATGGACGGTACTCCATAGTAAAGCTCCTGATGGTGACAGGAATGCCCTCCTCTGATGCGGTTGTGTCACTACCTATTTGACAGGGCAGCGCCAAGATCATACCCGATGGGAGAAGAGCCGGCCTTTAGATACAAACAGTGCCTGATCGTGCGCAACGATATCAGGATGAGCTGCGGCAAGAAATGCGCACAGGCAGCCCATGCATCAGTCGGTGCCCTTGAGCATGCTGACAAAAACCTCAAAAAAGCATGGTTGGCAGAAGGGCAGAAGAAGGTGGTGCTGAAAGCAGAGAACGAACGCACTCTTCACGAGCTCAAAGCGATCGCGCTCCATGCCGGCATCTCCGCTTCCCTGATCCAGGACGCAGGGATGACCGAGATCCCCCCGGGGACGATTACCGCGCTTGGCCTTGGTCCGGCAAAGGCAGAAGATCTCGACCGGGTTACCGGTAACCTTCCGCTCTTATGAAAAAGAGCCCCTACCCCCTTGAACAGGATCTCGGCATGCGGTATTACGCGAGCGATGCCGATGGTATCGGAGGAAAGCTCCGTTCTGCTGCGGAGGATTTTATTGTTGAGGAGATCCCGCTGCCCTCCTCCGGCGGGACAGGCCCGTACCTGGTCTGCAGGCTGACAAAGAAGAACTGGGAGCACCAGCATGCAGTAAAAGAGATCGCAAAACGGCTTGGGATCAGTCACCGGAGGATCGGCTGGGCAGGTTCCAAAGACCGGCGGGCAGTCACCACGCAACTCATCTCGATCTACAAGGTTGCACCCGGCATGGTTGAAAATATCCAGCTGAAGGATATCACCCTCGAAGTCGTCGGGCAACAAAACACCCAGTTCTCACTGGGTGATCTGCAGGGAAACCGGTTCGATATTATGATCAGGGAGGCTGCCGTCCCCGGCCTTGCGGAACGTGTGGAGAAGATCACCGGTGATGTGGCGTTGGGCATCCCGAACTATTACGGACTCCAGCGGTTCGGGGGAGTGCGCCCGGTCACTCATCGGGTGGGTGAGCGCATCCTTGCAGGGGATTACGAAGGGGCAGTACTGACATATATCGGGCTTGCGTTCCCTGATGAACCCGACCGTGTCCGGCACGTGCGGGAGGCGTTTGCCACATCCCGCGACCCCGCAGAAGGCCTGCGGGAGTTTCCGGTCGCCCTTGCGTACGAACGTTCGATGCTCCAGCACCTCCACAACAATCCTGCCGATTATGCGGGCGCCTTAGGGGAACTCCCCCCCAGACTCCTCTCGATGTTCGTGTCAGCGTTCCAGTCCTACCTGTTCAACGAGGCAGTGAGCAGGCGGATCGAACAGGGGTATTCTTTTGTTGAACCACTGCCCGGTGACCGGCTTATCTTTACGAACGGAAAAGAAGATGTGGTCTCCTCAAAGAACCAGCTGACCGCAGCACAGCATATCGGACGCGGCAGGTGCAGCATTGCTGTTTTCATGCCGGGAAAAGACCTGTTCTTCCCATCTTCAGACAGTGAACATTACATGAAAAGGCTCATGGAAGAACGCGGGATCCGTGCGGAGAATTTCCGGCAGGCATCAGCATTCGTCAAAACAAAATTTGAAGGTGCCCTGCGCCCGATCGTGCTGCGCACCAATGTCGGAACCGGCATAAAGGACACCAGTGTCCGGTTACAGTTCACCCTGCCACCCGGTCACTATGCAACCACCGTTGCCCGTGAGTATATAAAAGCTGATCCTCTGCAGATGATCTAAAGGAACCGCGAGCGGGCGGCAAGCGATTTTGCACCGTCGATTGCGTCGTTCAAATTTCCGAGCTCGTCGACAAGGTTGATCTTCACTGCATCTGCACCGCGTATGACCCGTCCATCTTCAATATCCGAACGGGCAATCTGGCGCTGTTCGAGCACATCACGCATGAGCCCCTCAAAGCTCGCGTTCACGATCTCCTGCGCGTACGATATCTCCGCTTCTGTGATTGGCCGCGACGCTGAACCCATATCCTTCATGCTTCCCGATTTCACGATGCTCACATTGAGACCTTCCCTGCTCATCCACCGGGAGATCTCAGGAAACGTCCACACCACACCAATACCGGCGGTGAAGGTATCGGGGTCAGCATAGATCTTATCGGCGTGGGCGCTGACATAGTACGCGGCGGATGTTGCCATGTCCCCCATCGAGACGACAACCGGTTTTTTTGTTTTTGCATACTCGAGGTCACGGATAATCTCCTGCGCCGCAGCAGGCGTGCCCCCGGGGCTGTTCACCCGGAGTACAATCGCCTCGACCATCGGGTCGTTGGCAGCATCCCGAAGTTCTCTGCCCACCTGTTCGCTTGCCGAGAAAGATTCACCTGAGACTTCTCCGGTGACGAGCGTGCCTTCCATCCTGACCACCGAGACCCCTATTTCATCGGAGTACGTAAGATAGAAAACTGCAATAAAGATCCCGATTACGAGGATAAGCCCCAGCAGGACGACCAGGAGCCAGGTGATGGATGACGGGCGGGACGCCGCTACAACCCCCGGGTCCGGAGAGGTTACCATGGATCACCCTTCGCGATACACCACATCATATTCAGATACAAGGTTGGTGCCGCACATGTAGTGGTTCTTGAGGTGTAAGCGGATCATCTCATCCTCAGAATTGATATGCATCCCGCCAACGAGTGAAGGGGTATCCGATCCCCCGACAATGAAGGGGAGGTGGATAAGCCGTATCTCATCCACAAGCCGGTGATGGAGCATATGCCAGTTCAGCGTCGGGCCGCCTTCAATCATGAGCTTATGTATGTGAAACTCCTGTTTCAGGATTTTCATCAGGAGAGGGAGTTCGGCATGATTCTTTCCGGCGACTGCCACCTGAACGCCCTTCTTTTTGATAGCCGCCACACGGTCTGCGGGCGCTCGTTCGCAGACGGCGATGACTGTGGGGGCATCCGGCCCGAACACATTCGCATCAAGCGGGATGTCCGCCATGCTGCAGGGGATTACCCGCAGGGGGCTTTTGCCGGGGACGAGCCGTACCGTCAGAAAGGAATTGTCAATCCGTATCGTGTTCGCACCGACCATGATCGCGTCATACTCTGCACGTGTCTGGTGGAGGAGGATCTCGGTTTCGGGTGCCATGTACTTCATCAGGATCTTGGAGGACGCACCTTTCTTGAGCGTCAGTTTGCCGTCAGCGGTGATCTCTGACATCATCAGCACATGCGGACGCGTGGTGGTATCTGACATGAATATTCTGCTCTTGTGTACCATTGGTCAGGGCATATAAATAAGATGACGATGGTGGCGATGAGGCAGTATCCCGGGTATCTCCTGACAGGTATCTTATGATGCGTGAAAAGGCATCACCTGATGGGTGAAAAACGACATTAATTATTAATGGCTCAGGTACCCATGATGTGAGCTATGAATATTACTGCATACCGTTCAAGGGTCATCAGGTATCTTGAGCCGGTTGCAGACATTTTTATAAGGATCGGGATTACACCCAACCAGATCTCGCTGCTCGCACTGGCAGCGGGTCTCGTGTGCGCTGCCCTGTTTTATAGGGGTGCATTCTTCTGGGGCAGTCTTGCATTGTTTGCATCGGCAGTATTCGACCTTGTTGACGGGAGTGTTGCCCGAAAGACCGGCGCCCATACTGATTTCGGCGCGGTCTTTGACTGGATCGTCGATAAATATGTGGATGCGCTCGCCCTGCTGGGTGTCGGGCTTTCCGGAATTGCTATCGTGAGCAGGATATTCCCCACTGTTTCCCCGCTGGCGGACTATACGGTTGTCGGGTTTGCCATCATCGGTTCGCTGATGAACACCTTCATCAAGCCCGTCGTTTATGCAGAAATCGGGTACCGTGAAAAGGTGGAAGGAAAGATCGATGACCCGCTGGAAGGAATCGGGTTCTTCGGCAGGCCGGAGACGTTGCTGGTTTTAATTGTCGGCGGAGTTGTCGGTTACATCTGGGTCTCTGTGATCATTATTGCGATCTGCACAAACCTGTCGGCAGTCCAGCGCATCATGTACCTTTATAAAACACTGCCCTGATTTCACCATAATAGATCCGGTATAAATCGTTGGCGAAATCCCCAAGGGTTGGGATGACCCTGAACAACCCGAATGCAATTGCGACCAGCACAACAAGTGCAAGCAGTTCGGCAATCACATTGTGCGCCCAGAAAAAGCTCTCATACCCGAACTCACCGGTGGAAGCGAATTCGGGAAAGTACGGGAACCACTGGTCGGTGTACGCCATAATCACAAAGACATTGCGCAACAGGTTCAGGACATAGATCGTGGGGGCGATGAGCAGGAATGCAAGCACTTTCTGCCGGGTCGTGGTGGGGATCGCCGCTGCAACTCCCAGCATGATCGCAATGCTCTGGATGCCGGTGCAGGCAAGGATGATCTCCACCCGCAGACCGTTGCGGGCAATGATGTTCCAGTCGGTAAGCATGACGGTGTGTCCGAGTCCATCGAGGAAAAACACAACCTGACCGACCACGACTGAAATCAGCCAGTTGCCAATGGTCGGGATGTATTCAAACGGGGCATAGATCAGGAATGCAACTGCTGCCGCCCGTGAAAGGTTGATAACGCAGCGGTCATCCACAAGCAGGTATTTCACCGTGATGCAAAGAAACGGTACCGACAGCACCGCCATGAAAGGGTAGAGGTAGTTGTTGATCGAGAAGTAATACGGAAGTTCTGCAAACAGGAAGAGGACGATAAACGTCCAGCCAATGATTGCAGGATATTTCCTGAACCGACCGGGTATCAGGAATGCCAAAAAACCGATGCAGGAGATCAGCACCAGATACCCGATCATTAAAGACATATTCTCGTCAAACCAAAAAAAGGATTCTCAACCGGCAATCCTGATAACCTGATATCAATGCCGGTCTGATTCACGTCGTGGGATCATCCACAGCTTAATCTCCTCTGCCTGCGCATGATAGTAGCGATGTTCTGCCCTGAATGTAAAACCATGCTGATCTCGTCAGGAGGTCAGCTCAAGTGCAAGAAATGCGGATATAATCGGAAGATTGGCGGGGCTGACCAGATGAAGAAAGAGAAGAAGCGCACAGAAAATGAGATCACGATTGTTGATGATGGGGATGAAAAAATAAAAACCATGCCGACCATCCAGATCCGGTGCCCGAAATGCGACAACAACCTCGCCATCTGGTGGTTGCGCCAGTTAAGAGCTGCCGATGAAAGCGAAGTCCGGTTCTTCCGGTGCACCGAGTGCGGGCACACCTGGCGGCAGTACGATTAGAAAATACATGAAAAAACGTTGAAATTTATTTGACGAGACTTCACTTTTCAAATGACTTTCGTTTGAATATATTTAAAAACAAATAAAGGGAACAGTAAAAATAATATGGATCGTTATGTGACTATCGGGAAGTACAGATTTTCACATACGCATATTGTCCGTTTCTGGGTTATCGTTTCGCTCGTCATTTCTTGTATATTTATCACGTCGCTCGCCTTCTCCCGGCAATTTGAGACAATTATTCCCCAGATTTTCTATTTCTCGATCCTGTATGCGACCTATTTTTTCCGCAAGAGAGGCATTCTCATCGCCGGGATCTGTGCCCTTGCCTACCAGACGATTGCCTACTACTATCTTTTCCCGGACACGGTCGGACTCGGGTATTCAACCGTACAGGCAATCCTGTTCATCTGTGTTGCCGTTGTGGTCGCATACTTTCTGGACGAGATGGAGACTGTTGAGGCACGCTACAGCCGCATTTTCGGCGACTCCCAGCTCGGCATCGTTCTCTTTGACCGGAACAAATTCGCCATCACATTCGCCAACAGGCAGATGGAAAATATGCTGGGTTATACCGAAAAAGAGCTGGGAAGCATGACCTTTGCCCAGCTCTTCCAGAACAATGACGGGCGGCGCCTCTTTTTCGAGCGGGTGGGATCCGGTGAGGACATTACCGATTTTGAAACCTGCTTTACCACAAAACAGGGGACGCCATTCTGGGTCAGCCTTTCCTGGAGCCGGGAAAGCAATTTCATCAGCTGTCTTGTGATGGATATCAATACCCGCAAATCTGAAGAAATGGTTACTGACGATACATACAACCAGTACAAACAGATCACCGAGATTTCACCTTTGGGCATTATCATTGTCCAGAACAACAGAATCACGTATGCCAACCCGGCATTCAGGGCATTTTCTGAATACAACAGCGATTATCTGAATGACAGGGAACTTGTCAGTATTATTCATCGGGATGACCGGGATAAATTTCTCGATTTTGCCAAACGACTGCAGAAAAAAATTCCGTTCCCCGAAATGGCTGAATTCAGGTTTCTTTCCCAATCAGGTGAGACAAAGCCGGCCGCCCTGTTTTTTGCCCCGGTTGAACAGAAAGAAAAACCGGCTCTTCTTATCCACCTGGTAACCATGATCAAGGTGGATTATTCGGTTTTTTCCATCAGCAATCTTCTGACAACAATCATTGAAGCAGGAGATTATTCACTGAAAGCAGATATCCAGATTCAGGTACCCCCCAATATCACCTTTGAATCAGATGTAAAGAAGATCTCGTTTGTCATTGACTCATTCCTTTCAAATGCAGTGAATCATTCAAAAACCCCAAAAAAGGTATGGATTACCTATAATTCGGCGCAACATGACACATTTCACCATCTTGCGATCAAGGACAATGGTAACGGCTTTACCGATGCCCAACTCGATGTGATTTTTAATCCGGTTCAGCCCGGCGATTCAAAAATACTGAACCCGGTCTCTGAGCACATCGGACTTTTTCTGCCGCTTGCAAGGAAATTCGTCCAGATGCACGGGGGGTCTGTCAGCATCGAAAGCATCGTTAACCTCGGGAGTACTTTTACCATCAA
>CAZVFG010000007.1:31487-33865 GCA_964626125.1 uncultured Methanoregula sp. | reverse complement strand
TCCCGTACCCATCCTTCCCCGTACGGGCTCATGACGATAACGGAAACATCATCATTGTCGGCCGTGGCGATGATCTCGTCGGGCGGGTATCCCACGTGGACATGGGAGACCGCATTGAAACCTGCCCGCACAAATTCCTCCCTGATTTTTTCCAGTTTTTCCTGTGCCGCCTGCACATGTGCCTGTATCTCCGTTTCTGATTCACCTTTATCAACCACGTGGAAAAGGACAACCTCTCCGACTGCCGGCAACTCCTGTGCCAGTGCGACTGCATTTCCTGCAGGCTTTGAAAAGTCCGTGGGTAAAAGCAGCCTGGAAAAGATCCCTGCACATGATTTTTCGCCCGTGCCTTTGTCTGAGGGATACCGCATCAGCAGGACGTTTGTCGTTGCCCGGCGTATAACGCTTGCAGAGACACTGCCAAGCAGGATACTCTGGATCAGGTTTTTCCCCCGGGCACCCATCATAATCAACGATACGTTTTCATGGTGGGCAGTTTCCAGGATCGCAAGCGGGACATCCCCCTGGGTTACCACCCTGACAATAACATCAATTTTTGTCTGCACGGTCAGGCCAAGGTTCTCAAGAAATGCCTTGTTCTCTGATAAGATGATTTTAGCATTCTCAATCTGCAGATCGTGGGTCTTGCCTCCTTTTGGCGGAGGGGTGGCATCGACAACATGCAGGAGGATTACTTCGTGAACGCCCGGGATATTACCGACACACGCAAGAAGTTTCCGGGCATCAGTGGAAAAATCCGTTGGCAGCAGCACTTTTTCAAACATACCTGGTCTCCCTTTTGTTTTTCAGCCTTTCAATGATGTAAGGATATCTGGCGGAACCTGATATAAGGTATACAATCCAGCGTCAATAAAACCCAATCGTTCCTTCTTTACCCTTGCTTTCGACGTGCACCTGATTCATCGGCGTTTACATCATCTCTTGTCAAGGTACGGCAAATACGCAATTCCGGGACGTTATTTCCTGATATTTTCGAATTAACAGATGATACGTAACTATATCGCCCAATACAGCAAATACATGTGGGCAGAAGAAAAAAGGAGCAAAAAATGGGGCACATGCGAACAGATTCCAAACAACGATACCAACTTGCTTCCCTTATCTGCGATTATTTACTCAAGAAAAATATCACGCAGGCTGACGTAACAGCGCGGGATATTGCAAAATTTCATCGCCTGTCCGGGAAAGCCTCCCGGTCCATCAGTGCAATGCTGAATTTTTTATACAGTAACCGCATCAGGGAGACCCGTTTTGGATTTTACATCCTGGGAACGCTGGCGTATAAAAAAGTTGACTATCCCCACCGGTACTCCATCGAACTGATTGACGGGGCCCGGGGTTTACTGTAATTTTGTGCATTCGAAGTACGACTGCACATACGGAAGTGCCGGTTTATCATTCGTCCCTGGTGTCAGGACCGTGCAACGTTTCCTGCATTGTTTACATCGCGCATCCCGTGTATCCCTGAAATGGTCCCTTGGATTTTTGCTGATAATCGCATTCTCGGAAAAGCAGACAGGACAGGTGAACCGGATAACATACCCGGTCCTTGTTCCCATAATCTCAGGTTTTAACGAGTGTTGTATCATTGTTTCGTTCTTTGGTATGGTTGTTCTTTTTGATCGGGATAAAATGCATGCTGATTTTTGACCGGTTCGTTCAGGCAAAAAGGGTTTGTCTGGTATGTGAAAGGGCCGCCGGTATCGTCCCATCCTGGCGGGGGCGGTCGTCTCGAGCCAAAACCGTTTATGGTTATGGTAGTATTGGCGGTCTGAGTGTATAGCGTGATGGGTTGGTCCGGGTTTTTTTGTAAAAGAAAGGTTCATTAAGGTAGAACCAATTCTTCTTTATGCCATCAAAGAAAACGTGTCCATTAAAATTCGGGTTTGCGGTCAATACCGAGGGGATGCTTATTGAAATCCCGTGTGTAGGAAAGGACTGTGCATGGTCTGTTGATAACTGCTGCGCAATACTGGTTATCGCACAGGAACTGGGCACCAGACAAAAGAAAAAAGGGCCAAAAGGAACCGCTGCCGACTGATTTTTAAAGATGAGGCAGCCGTACGGAACGTACCATGAATTACTGTCCCGTGTGTAAGAGGGAATATATGCAAATGAGCGTGCATCAGACCCGGCATTGTCCGACATGCGGCAGTACGCTTGTCCGGATATCATATGATATGATGGATCAGGTGCGCCAAAAGAACATCAGGAAAAAAGAATGATCCGGATGTATCTTACTGAGGGGGAAGCGTTGAATAGCACTTCTAATACGCGCTGCGACCGACCTGGCTCATATATCGCGACCGACCTGGCTCATATATCGCGACCGACCTGGCTCATATATATTTTGTGCT
>CAZVFG010000007.1:25344-31387 GCA_964626125.1 uncultured Methanoregula sp. | reverse complement strand
AAAAATCACTTGTTGATATGCACCACTTTCGCCGGCGGAAACCCGTTGAAGTAGGTGGACGAGGCGATCGTGTAGGCACCCATGTTTTCAGAATAGACCAGATCATTGAGGTCAAGCTCGGGGAGCTCTGCGGAAAGCGTGATGGTGTCGAAGGCATCGCAGGTCGGCCCGAACACTGCCGAGATCTGCGTCTCCCCTTCCCTGAACGGCAGGACCGGGTAATTGATATGGTCAAAGACCTGTCCTGAATACGTGTGGTAGACCCCGTCATTGATGTAATAACAGGGCTTCCCGTCGCGGAAAGCCTTCCCGATCACTTTCGCCACCAGTGTACAGGTATTTGCCACAAGGAACCTTCCCGGTTCAGCGAGGATCTGCATATCTGCAGGAAACAGGCGCTTGATCTCCGCATTCAGTTTTCTTGCTAGCGTCCTGATCGACCGGATCCCGGGGTGGTACTTCACCGGGAAACCGCCGCCGATATCGAGGATCCGGATCTTCCTGCCGGTCCGTGTCTCCACTTCGTTGATAATATTTGCCGACAGTTGCAGGGCCTGCATATAATTTTCAAAATTCGTGCACTGGCTGCCCACGTGAAAACTGATACCCTCTACGACAAGGCCCAGGTCGAATGCCGCGATGATCAGGTCAACTGCTTCGCCCGGGTGGGCCCCGAACTTTGAGGAGAGTTCCACCATGGAACCGGTGTTGGGGACCCTGATGCGCAGCACGAGACCTGCATGCGGTGCATACTCTTTGATCTTTTTCAGCTCGTAACTGTTGTCGAACGTGACAAGGGGTTTGTACTGGTCGAGGGACTGGAGCGTTTCAATCGGCTTGATGGTATTTGCATAGATGATCTTGTCCCAGATCCAGTCCTGCCGTTCCTTATCCGGCATATCCTTGATATTTTCCCAGACAATCATGAATTCGGGCATGGAAGCAACATCGAAGCTGCAGCCCATGTTAAAAAGGGTCTTTACGATTTCTGCATTCGAGTTTGCCTTGACCGCAAAGTAGACCTGCACATTGGGCAGGTGTTCCTTGAATTTCTGGTAATTTTTCCGGATCTTCTCATGGTCAATGACAAAGATGGGTGTCCCGTGCTGTCGTGCCAGGTCCTGCAGCAGTTCCTTTCGCGCCTGGTCTATGTGGGGGACCCCGTTGTCATGCCCGTCCTTTTTGTTCCCCTTTTTCCCTTCCTCCGCCACGTTTGCCATTACATGAGTGATTCATTGCACGAATATGAAGTTTTTGAATTGCCACACATCATCCCGGTCAAAGGTATTTTTCGGGTTCTCCTTGAAATAGACCACCCTGTTTTTCAGGGGGGTCCAGTCAGAGGGACCAGACCAGAACTCACCCAAATAGGGCTTGGCGATGTTTAAGACAAACTCATGAGGCAGGTCATCGGGAAGGCAGAAGCCCTTCCTCGGGTTATCGATCATCCACATCACGGCGGAGACAACCCCCAGCGCGACCTGGACCGTGGTTGCGTTCTGCCCTGGTGCAAGTTTCCTCGCTTCCTGGATCGGGAGGATGCTGCCAGTCCACCATGAATGGTAGGGATGGCCCATCAGGAGAGCCCCTAACACATCAGATCCCGAAACAATCTCCCGGTCATTCATGATCCGCAGTTTGGGCTGCAGCTCGTAATTTCTGCCCCGCAGCTCATGCAGCGATGCAATCGTCGCATCGCAGGGCATGTACGCGTAATTCACGGTCGGGCGGTAGATGGCTTTGCCATCCTCCCATACCGTCCAGCGGTCTGAAATGCCGAATGCCTCGCCGTGCCGGATGACCATGCCCACGATCTCCTGGTGAGGAAGCCAGGACCGGACCCAGGTATTGATCCCCATCCGGGCCAGCATAATCCCGTTTTTGGGCCCGGCGGGAGGCACATGGGCCTGGTCGGGCAGCTCTTTTTCATGGGTCCCCCACCCGATCTCAGCCGGAGCGGTTCCTTCTTCCAGCAGCCCTTCAATGCACCAGGTCCCCACAAACTCGTCAACTTTCTTTGGTGATCGGGAGATCTGCGTGTCCCGCTCCGAGCAGTGAATGACTTTTATCCCGGTCTCCATGGCAAGCCCGGCACAGTTCTGCTGCCGGACCAGGTCTTTCATCCGCTGCGGGTCCGGTGCGATCCCGTCATCAACCATCCGGCATGCGATATCAACGAGCCCCTGCTTGGCGAAGTGCGAGATCAGGCCGGGGTTGGCGCCGTGGTCAACAACGCAGGTGGTCGCATTGTTCCAGTCCTTTGTGAGCTCGTGGAGTTTCATCTGCCGGAAGTACAGGGACTTCTCGTACGGGCTTGCCGTGAACCGCTCACCCATGGGGTCCCAGACTTCCACGGATGTGTTCACGTACAGGACTTCATGATCATGGCACCACTGCAGGATTGCGCCGCAGTCGATGTTCCACGCAAGATCGACCAACAAACCTCCCGGCGAAAGCGACTCAGAGAGGATCCGGTCAAGGTTTTTTGGCGTGACTTTTCGTTTGAGAAAACGCAGCCCCCGCGTTGTCCACGCCTTGAGGTCCTGTGCCTTGTTTTTGAAATCGATGATCGTGATATGTTCAAGCGGTATATTGACATGCCGCAGTAAGATGGGAAGTGTGCACTTGGACACGGCACCGTACCCGATGATCAGGACCTTGTTTTTAAACTCCACCAGCGCCCTCCCGGTTATACTTCATAGAGCACGATCTCATTTTTTTATTTTTTGTTCGTGTTACATGATAAACTGATAAGAAAAATCCGGTCGGTGGAAGGGGAGATCCCGGGGTTTTTGGAACGGGTTGTTGTTCAGATGACCCCCCGGTAGTATGCGAGGCGGTCTGCATACGGGCGGACGGTCTCTACCAGCCGTCTCTGCTCCTCCTCTTCCATGGGCGTATGCTCGTTCCCCTGCCGCGCAAGGATCTGCACCTCATGTTGAGTCGAACACCCGGCAATCACCAGGTCAACATCCTGGGAAAGGGCAAACCGGATCAGGTTCTCCGCTGACAATCCGTCGTCTGGAAAAAGATACTTCCCTGCGCCCAGCACTTTCATCCCGATCACCCCGATGCCCCGCTCCCGTGCCGCCGGGATCACCCGGTCAAGAAATCCCCCGATAGCAGCTTCAACAGGGTTGACCGGCAGGAGAACCGAATCGACGTCCCATCTGGTGACCGCATGGAGCAGGATTGCCGGATCGTGGTGCCCTGTTACCCCAATACCCATGACGCTCCCGGTCTCACGGGCATGATAGAATGCCCTGAGTGCACCAGAAGAGCCCTCTAACCGCCTGATATCATCGTTGTCCCGCACATCGTGAATCTGCCAGAGCCCGAGGTGGTTACGCCCCATGCGCTGAAGCGTCCGGGCAAGGTCTAAAAAAGCCCCGTCCGCATCCCTCTGCGCGGATTTACCTGCCTGGAATGTCGCCTCCTTCCACTCCGGGTGCTGCGCCCAGAAGAGCCCGTAATACCGTTCGCTTTCCGCGTACGCCGGTGCGGAGTCGTAATAACGGATCCCGTAGTCGTATGCGGCACCAAGCATGGCGAGGGCTTCTTTATCCCTCCCTTCGGTGCGGAGCACCCCCTCCCCGCCGAGCCCGACCCGGTATGCACTCCCCAGCAGCATCCGGAGCCTGCTGTTGCCTGCCATGATGATTACCATAACCCGACCAGACCATAAATCCTGTGGAGGGGTGAAATCTGCCCGCCACCCGATCATGCCCGGAGATGCCCGGAGGGTGGTGAGAGGGCAGGCCAGGAAGCCATCGGAGAACAAAGTATTTCTTTTCCGGGGAATTAACGTTAGAAAACCACGGCAGAACGGAGTGGATGGTTGACATGGCAGATGCAGTTATCACGGAATATGCAGGAACCCGGCAGGGGACGATCACCGGGTTCTACCAGTACGGCAGCAGCGGGGTGCGGGTGCTCGATGCAGGAAAAACCCTCCGCCGGCTCTATCTCTTTGACCATGCATCGGATATGATGACGGAACGCGACCCGGCCCGCCAGGAAAAGATCCTCAGGAGATTCCTCTTTGACCGGTACGGGATGCTCGAGGAGACGTTTGCGTTCGGGCAGCCGCCGCGGACATTCCGGTACGAGAACGGCGGGCGGCAGATCGCGGTTCGCGAGGGCGGGCAGTACGGGGCGGTCGGCAAGATCTTCACCTTCGAAGAGAACGGGGTCTCGGAGACCGCGTGGGGGCGCCATGGCGAGATCGAGCGGGTCTACCTGTTCGAAGCCACCCGCGACGCCATCACGGAACGGACCGGCGGGTGGTTCGGCACGGTGGACCGGACATTCGTGTTTGAAGGCTTTGATGCGTCGGTCTTCCGTGAACCTGAGGCTTTTTTGCAGTTCCTGATGTTTACCGAACGGCATGGAGGCGGGGCGGAGGCAGAACCCCAAAGAACCCCTGCTGACATTGGCCGCCGGGCCGGAGCCCCCCTCATGACCCGCAGCAGGTTTGCGTTTACCGGACAACGGCATACCTCAACCGATGACCGTGCAGGTGCAGGCGGAGACCACCATATCGAATTTATCCCCGACGGTGATGCATCAAAGGAGGAGACCTCCAAGGAAGATTCCCGCATGAAAAAGAGCAGCGAGATCTCCTATGCCGAACGCCGGGGAGAACGGAAATCCTGAAAAAATCCTGTTTTCTTTTATCGGCAGGATCCCGGAGGCCTGACAACCTGAATACTTCTGCTGCTGTCGTACGGGATGGCATTCCGGTCAGTTGGGCACAACAGGCGAAATGATTTTTTGACCAGGCGTGCCATGTCGCTGTGTAATAGGGACAGCTGGCAGGAAAGCCGGTGAAAACAGATACACGCTCTATTCCAGCCGGAATGTCGATGCAACTTGCGTGGAGGAGATGAATGGAACAGAACGCGACCACTGCGCTTGTCGAAGAGATCATGCTGGACTTTGCCAGCCTGACCGGGCTTGCCCCGCCCGCTGCCCATCC
Source organism: uncultured Methanoregula sp. (assembly GCA_964626125.1). Lineage (GTDB taxonomy): Archaea > Halobacteriota > Methanomicrobia > Methanomicrobiales > Methanospirillaceae > MVRE01. The sequence continues at coordinate 26,409 of CAZVFG010000007.1, read as the reverse complement.
GCAGCGCTACCTGTGGACGGATGCGTTTGCGGTGTGCAACTACCTCGAACTTTTCCGCCAGACGCATGACGAGACATACCGGGATCTGGCTCTGTGTCTCGTTGACCAGGTGCACCACGTCCTTGGCCGTCACCGGGACGACGACCCGCGGACCGGCTGGATCAGCGGCCTTTCCGGACAGGAAGGTGAGATGCACCCGACAAAAGGGGGCCTGCGGATCGGAAAGAAGCTTCCCGAACGCGGACAAAACGAGCCGTTCAACGAGCGCCTGGAATGGGACCGCGACGGGCAGTATTTCCATTACCTGACGAAGTGGATGCATGCGCTCAACCGTGTAAGCCGGGTTACCGGGGATCCGAAATATAACGGGTGGGCAATCGAGCTTGCGCAAACAGCCCATGCCCGGTTCACGTACCTTCCCCTAACAGATACCCGGAAGAGGATGTACTGGAAGATGAGCATCGATCTTTCCCGCCCCCTTGTCCCTTCCATGGGCCAGCACGATCCCCTTGACGGCTTCGTCACGTTCAGCGAACTGCAGCAGACAGCGAATGTGGAATTCGGGCTGCCGCTGCAGCCAGGTCTCCCGGCCGAAATCGCCGATATGGCCGGAATCTGCAGGGGACGAGACCTTCTCACCGACGATCCACTCGGCATCGGCGGCCTCCTGTCCGACGCTTCGAGGATCGCGCAACTGATGATAAAGGGTGGTTCCGGGTATGCAGCCCTGCTGGATTCCGTCGTGGATGCAGCGCTCCGGGGCACGGTATCCTTCATGGAGAGCGGAACCCTTGACCTGCCCGCAGGATACCGGCTTGCCTTCCGTGAGCTTGGCCTTTCGATCGGGCTGAAAGGTGCAGTGATGCTTGCGGACCGGATTGAAGAGAACCCTGATATATTTAAGGGGGATGGTTCCCTGCAGCGTCAGGCAAATGCACTCGCGGATTGCATGCCGCTTGTCGAAACGATCGGGAAGTTCTGGCTGGACAAGGGAAACCGGAATGCCGGCACATGGACCGAGCACCGGGAGATCAACATGGTAATGCTTGCAACGAGCCTCGCGCC